>DESS01000208.1:5246-10213 GCA_002361335.1 Richelia sp. UBA3308 | reverse complement strand
TAAAGAACAGCAAAAAGAATTTATATGGACTTTAAAAAAAACTCGAACATCGAGAAGATTATGAAAAAATAGTCTTTTTTATTATTTATTTTCCGCGAAAACAGATTAATTATCAATAATTAAATAATTGATGTAAACCTCAAAAACAAAACAAATCTATAGCTTGTAGACACAACAGAGTCATTTTATTTGTGGTGATTTGTTGTTTTTGAGGTTCTCCCGAGTGTTGAAATAGTTTCCGAGTCTTCCGGAAAAACAGATTACTTCTTCCCATCACAAGATTATCTCTTATGTAATCTTAAACACTACATTATAGCTAGTCTTTTAGCGAGAAGGGAGTCTGATTTTTTTTCATTTATTCAGATAAAAATATATACCGTAATAATTATATAATTTTATACTTGAAGAGTAGTTTTAATTACAGTTTATTTCTTCTGTTGGAGAATAGTTTTGACCGAAACAATTTTAGATTTTAGATCAAATTCGTTTACATCGGTATTATATATATTTTAACGCAGAGGGACGCGGAGTTAACTGCCTCGGGACGCAGAGTTTTTTTTCATTATTTTCTTATAAAACCAAAGCTAGGGGAAAAGATATTAGATTTTGTATTTTACCCAAGAGGATTTTAGATTTTGGATTAAATTATAAATGATTTAAAGTAATAAATTTTCAAGGATGAAAAAAACCTGACATCGTCAATCAAGGTATCCAACTTACAGAATAACTTATTACCTTTTGACGAACGCCCAGCGGTTGAATTCCGATTGATTGGTTGAGTGATTAAGAATAATTTTGTATCAATAACATACGATTTTCAATATTTGACCAAGTTTTAGTAGATACGCGCACTGCTGCTTGTTTGCAGCGTACTATCAAGGAATTAATATAGATAAAATTATCTAAAGCTGCTAATTCTTGACTTGATAAATTAATTAAATCCGAATTAAGTTTTAAAGAGCGAAACCAGATATTAGAAACGCGATTATTAAATCCTTCGTGTGCTTTGTAAGGTTCATAGCGACTGGGAGCTTGATTTTTGAGTTTTTTTAAATTTTCTACTATACTCTTAAATTCGATATCTTTAAAAATTTGAAAATTATCTAATTCTTCAACCACACTACGAGAAAAAGCATGAGATAAAGTACGAGTCGTAGTACTTTGACGGCGAGGCGTGCGAGTATTATTAATAATACGAGCCATATTCAGATTAACCGCACGAGCAAAATTTATAATGCAGGAAATTTCCAGTACCCTTGATAATTTAGGATTCAAAAGCGTCACCAATTCAAAAATGTTATCTTTACCAAGAGCTAAAAATAATGCTGCTGCACGTTTTGCTGCCGGATTATAATCTTCTGAAATATCCGTAGTAATTTCTTCTGCCCATTTTAATAAACCTTGTAATTTTGAACTATTAAGATAATTTTGTGCTTCAGCTTCCATCATTAATAGTAAATCATCTGCACCACCGCGCATCAAACCTGCGACTAATTGAAAAACTTCATACCAACGTCTATCTGTCAGATAATTAATTACTAATTTGTTTATATGACAATTATCTACAATATATTGTGCCGTTAAATATTCTTGTAACGTCAAATGGGAAAACGAAAAAATATCTTCAGCACGCTCAATTAAAATTCCCTGTTGAATTGCGATCGCATTTAGAATTTTTTCTCCAGCTAAATGCTTTGGCGCATTCAGATTATCTTGTAAAAAACTTTTAATTTTATCAACAATGTCTCGCTTATCAAAGAATAATCGGTCAAATTCAAAACCGACGTGAGCAATTTCAGAAAGTAATATTTCTTGATGTTCTGTATTTAAACCTTCATAAATTGCCTTTCGCATTATTCTTCTTTCAGCCGCCCATTCCTCTAAAAATAATCGTAAAGACTTGCGATATAACACACTGCGATTATTGGGAAAATTTTGCGATCGATGATAAACCAAACATAATAAAGTCAATAATAAAGGAGTATTTGCTAATTCTTTAGCTCCGGAATTTTCTGGCTTTTGTAATAATTCCCAACATTTAGTTGCCGTACCGATTTTTTGATCAGTTTCCGATTGAAACCAATTATAAATAAACTGTTTAATTTGAGAATTTCCAAATTCTGCCATCGCTACATCAGTAAAGCAACGAAAATTATGATTATAAGCAGCGGTTCGACAAGAAATAATAAAGCGATTATTATCGTATTGATCGCAAAAATTGTGAATGTGGTCAATTACATGATTTACAACTTTTCCTGGAACTTCATCCAAACCATCCAATAAAATTAATAACTTTCCTGATGCAAGTAATTTTTCTGTCTTCTTTTCTGCGTCGGGAAAACCACAAATACTAAACTCTTCAATAATCCCTTGTTTAACATCAATTTGTGATTTTGATTCAAATCTTTTTAAATCAATGAAAACCGGAATACACTCATGTGAATATCCTCCTTCATCCCCCTTAAGTGCTTCCAGACCCATTTTACGTAAAAATGTGGATTTACCAACTCCAGGGCCACCCAATACCATTAAATACTGTTTTTGATTCGCAACTTCAAGTCCAATTAAATCTAAAGTATCTTTTGATTGAAAACTACGATTTTCTCGATAAGCTTGTTCTAAATTTTCAATTGATTCAAACTGACGAATATTCCATTTTTGTAAAAACCGTACATTTGTATATACTTTTTCTAGCGCTACAGGCTCACGCATACCCAAGACTTTCAGATAGCCATGACGCATTGTATAGTTTTTGATATATTTATGCGATGCCTCAAATATTATCTGCTCAGTCTTTTTATCCAATATTGACCCTAATTTCGAGACTTTTCCCCAGCCTGCCACAATAAAAATACGTACTAAACTTTTAACCACTTCTTCCGTAATTTTGCTTCCCAAGACTTCTGAAAAAAACATAGTAATAATACTTGTATTTATTCAAAAAAAATATACATTTTACATTCTATTTATCATGATGTATTATTCATGCTACATGGGAAACTTATCATTTTTTCATATTTTAAATTTAAGATGTACTCCTATAAAGTATTTTTGTAAAGAACAACAGAATTTTTAAATATATCTATATCTAAAGGAAGTTGACAAATAATATTTTTAGTGAATTTATAACTATGAAAAATTTACCGTTGTGGGATTGGCCTTCCCCACTCTCCTTTAGGGGGAAGGCAATAGTTTTGCAAGGGTTATATTTTTTCCGTTTGCTTTGGTATTATAAAAAACAATAAAAAACTCAGCGCCCCTCTGCGTGTTACGAGCGCGCCCCGAGGCTGAAAAAAATATATATAGCGGTTTACACTTGGATGCAATACAAATTTAACCTCACCCTTGTTACCTTTCCGATACTTTGAAGAGGGATCTATGATAAGACAGGGTGAGGTTTTGATTGGACTCAATTAAAAAGCCAATACTACTAGTCAGAAGCGATCAGCAACGAAAGGGTGCCGGAGGCAATCGCCCAAAGCGCTATTGAAACTTGCTTCAATTAACTAAGCAAAAAGCGCCCCATAGGTTTGACGACCAAATATTCCATCAGATATAAGAGAATAATCTCTTTGAAACTGTTTCATTATTGCTTCGGTTTTTGGACCAAAATCACCATCAACAACTAGTGCATATCCTTTATCAACTAACTGACGCTGGACCTTTCTTACATCTTCACCAGTAGATCCACGCCTTAAGATAATACCGAATTTCGGTCTTAGTTCGTCACGGACACTGACAATTGATTGTCCGGGTTTTGTATAGTCGTGAATTAGTTTCGCCGCTTCTAAATTTGCAATACGAACGCATCCGTTGGAATCGGGGTATTTAGGAACAATGGGATAATAATGAACAGCAATACCACGGTAATCATCTTGAAAACGTGTTACCCATTCCGCATCAGGGAATTCGCTAAAACGACGTTCGTGGCGAATCACAGTAAAATCACCTTTTGGAGTGCAATTTGTTCCACTTTTTTGACTGGTTGTAACATTATCGCAATTAACACCACTAATACCTTCACCAGGGGTACAGTGAAAAGGACCTTTGTTTTGTGTTGCTGCATTTGATCCAGTCCAAACAAGTGTCACTTCTTGCTTCCATAAGTCAACGATGACCTTTGATATGTAACTTTGTGTCATTAGATTATTATTGATAGCAATTATATTGCTTGAATTTTACTAAAAATAATTTTCTATAAAAAGTACCCATTGGGGTGATTTTTTTTACTGACTCTCCCAGGCTTGATAAACAATCAGTAAACCACAAACTTTTGATAATGAACATAAAAATAAGGGTTTCAGCCTCCGAATAAAAGGAGAAAAGCAGAATTCGTTTTAGAGCGATCGCCAAACTCTTGGTATGTTAAACTTATTGGCTTTTTTTTAGATTATATAGTATTTAAAATTACTAATAATCTCTAAAAATCGTATATTTATTGAGAAAAAACCGGTGTTTTATAAATATTAATTGTAGCCAAGCATACAAATAAACTTCCGAATGCAGTAAGACTAAAGTCAATGAATTGAGCCACTCCGCGCAATAAATTGACGCGGATTCAGGCATAGCCATCTAACTTTTCACCGCTGTTGTGGTTATCTGGTTAGAAGAATCACCGCTCCTTCAGAGCGGTGAATATGTCATTTCAGTTATCAAGTACCTACAGCATGAATCGAGGGAGCTTTTTGGTTAATTGCCAAAAAGCGCCTTATAGGTTTGAGGACCAAATATTCCGTCAGTTTTAAGAGAATTATCTGCTTGAAACTGTTTAATGATTGCTTCGGTTTTTGGACCAAAATCACCATCAACGTCTAGTTGATATCCTTTAGCAACTAGCTGACGCTGAACTTTTCTTACATCTTCACCAGCAGATCCAGCCTTTAAGATAATACCGTATTCCGGTCTTAGTTCTTCAGGGACACTGACAGGGGGATTAGGAGCAGGTGTAGTTGTAGGTTCCGCTGTAG
>DESS01000208.1:0-5116 GCA_002361335.1 Richelia sp. UBA3308 | reverse complement strand
GTGGTAGTAGGTTCCTCTGTGGTTGTAGGTTCCGCTGTGGTTGTAGGTTCCGCTGTAGTTGTAGGAGCAGGTGTGGGAGTAGGATCGGTTGCTTGACTAGGTTCACCACAGCCAATTAAGCTCAGACACAATACTAATACTAAGGCAATAACGTTCTTTTTCATGAAATACACCTTTTAATAATTGGGACAATGAAATACACAATCTATCGAGATAGGGAATAAGACAGCAAAAACTTTGATGGATAAACATTTTGCAAAAAAAAATCATGAGTTATCAGCTTTGAGGTTAAATATGGAATCGAAACATCTCGCTTAGTTTCAATTTCAAACCTCTTTAAATTATTCCCAGCATCTATTAGTACTGGAATCTGATGAATCCCAACAACTGATTTTTAATTTCAAATATGTTTACAAGTAGAAGCTATCTAAATGTTTTTTAGTAAACTTATCTCTTGTCAGTACCAATTTAAATACATAGGAGCCATTAGTTAAAGTTAAAAAGCTACATTTTTTAATTATTTTTCCTTGAGAAATATCAAATATTACAAATATCACTGAGTAATAAAGATAAATCAAAATCAATGTTTAGATTATTCTTTTTTTAAAGTTAAAATTATTTTAAGTTAGAGTTAAAAATTGAATTTGAATAATTTTTTATAATTTATTTTTTTTTCGGTTTTAAAGAGGTTATCAAAGCAGTTATATCTAGTTTGCCCTAGAAACTTGATTATAAATATTCAAATATTCATCCTTTTAAATAACAAAAATGGTGTCGTACTCTTTTATGAACGACACCTGAGAAAATTAGAAAATTGTTTACAAAATTACCATTATACCGGGAAATGGTGAACTATTCTTCTATATCAACTTTCCGATCGGCTAAATATTCATACATTTGCCAACGCTGATTTATTTCTGCTTGTGCTTGTTTCATTAATTGTTCGGCAACTTCTGGTTTACTCTTCTTCAATATTTTGAATCGATTTTCTCTATACATCGATGATTCTGGAGAGTATTTCGGTGGACGCATATCTAATTGCAAGGGATTTTTACCCTGTTTAATTAAATCGGGATTATAACGATAAAGTAGCCATCTTCCGGACTCTACTAAAGCTTTTTGATTGCTCATTGCCGTTGTCATATCTATTCCGTGAGCAATACAGTGACTGTAAGCAATAATTAATGATGGTCCTTCATATGCTTCTGCTTCTAAAAATGCTTTGAGAGTATGTTCATCTCTTGCCCCTAAGGCTACACTCGCCACATAGATATTTCCGTAGGTCATCGCAATCAATCCTAAATCCTTCTTTGCCCCAGGCTTACCACTAGCAGCAAATTTAGCCACTGCTGCTAAGGGAGTCGATTTAGATGATTGTCCGCCAGTATTAGAATAAACTTCCGTATCCATCACCAAAACATTAACATTGCGATCGCAAGCAAGTATATGATCGAGTCCACCAAAATCGATATCATAGGCCCAACCATCACCACCAACTATCCAAATACTCTTTTTCACCAGATAATCGGCAACAGATTTGAGATTTTGGATTTTAGATTTTACCAAATTTGATATTAGATTGTTAGTTTGGGAGTTTTCCTCTAACTGTTGTTTTAATAAAGCAACCCTTTCTCGTTGTTCCCAAATATCAGCTTCGGTTTTCTGAGATGCATTCAAAATCAATTCAGCTAAATCCTGGGAAATTAAATTGCGAGAATCCTCCCCATAAGCTAAATCTCGCAACAATTCGGCAGCATATTCCGCCTTCTTATCTACCGATAACCGGAAACCAAAACCGAATTCAGCATTATCTTCAAATAAACTATTCGACCAAGCAGGCCCTTTTCCTTGGGCATTTTTAGTCCAAGGTGTTGTAGGAAGATTCCCCCCATAAATAGAAGAACATCCAGTAGCATTGGCAATAATAGCGCGATCGCCAAATAGTTGACTAAGTAATTTTAAGTAGGGTGTTTCGCCACATCCAGCACAAGCACCAGAAAATTCAAATAAGGGTTCTTGTAATTGTTGCTGGCGAATTTGAGTTAATTTCAGTTTATTTCGATCTGGATTCGGTAAATTCAGGAAATAATCCCAGTTTTCTGTTTCTTGCTCTCGTAAAGGCAATTGAGCTTCCATATTAATTGCCTTTCGTTCAGAATTATTCTTATCTTTCGCCGGACAAATATCAACACAAATAGTACATCCGGTACAATCAGATGGCGCTACTTGAATAGTAAACTTCTCTCCCGCAAAAGCTTTATCTTTAGCATCAGTAAATTTAAAACTTGTAGGAGCATTACTTAACTCAACTTGCTGATAAACCTTAGCTCTAATTGCAGCATGGGGACAAACCATAACGCACTTAGCACACTGTACACAGATATCCGGTTGCCAAACAGGAATCTCTTGTGCAACATCACGTTTTTCTAACTTAGAAGTACCAGTGGGAAAAGTACCGTCAGCAGTTAAAGCACTTACAGATAATTCATCACCCCGCAAAGTCATCATCATCTCAAGAGCAAACTCTTGACGATCATCTTCCTTCTTCCTTCTGACTTCTAAGTCGGGCATGGGGCATGGGGCATTGGGCATTGGAAAAAGACTATTAACACTTAGATAATTGGTGGTAAATTTTTTTTCATGGGGACTTCCTTCTTGCTTCGTTTTAACCTTCTTATTATTCACTTCCACCTTCTGCAAATTATCTAGGGTATTATCCACCGCTTGCAAATTCATCGCCACGACTTTATCGCCCTTTTTACCGTAAGTCTTTTTAATGGCGTATTTAATCTTCTCTATAGCTTCATCTTGCGGTAAAACACCAGCTAAAGCAAAGAAACAGGTTTGCATTATGGTATTAATTCGTCCACCCATCCCACTTTCACGAGCAACCTTATTGGCATCGATGGCGTAAAATTTCAGTTGCTTGTCAATAATCTGCTGCTGAATCTTCCCAGGAAGATGTTCCCATACAGTATCCGCATCATAAGGACTATTTAATAAAAAACTCCCACCAGATACAGCACTTTTCAATACATCGACTCTTTCTAAAAACGTCCAATTATGACAACCGATAAAATTCGCTCGATCAATTAAATATGTAGAACGAATTAATTGAGAACCAAAACGCAGGTGAGAAACCGTCATTGAACCCGATTTCTTAGAATCGTAGACAAAATAGCCTTGAGCATAATTGTCCGTTTCCTCACCAATAATTTTAATCGAATTCTTATTTGCTCCTACTGTACCATCGGAACCCAACCCGTAAAACATTGCTCTGACAACATTTTCAGGTTCTATCGAAAAACTCTCATCATAGCTTAAAGAACTATTACTTACATCATCATTAATACCAACAGTGAAATTACCCTTCGGTATTTCCTGAGCTAAATTATCGTAAATAGCCCTTACCATCGCCGGAGTAAACTCCTTAGAAGAAAGACCATAACGACCACCTACAATACAAGGAAAACTCCCCTTGTGTTTTTCATGCCAACCCTGATAAATCGCCGCCACAACATCTAAATACAAAGGTTCACCGGCACTACCAGGTTCCTTAGTGCGGTCGAGAACAGCGATCGCTTTCACCGTATTAGGTAAAACTTTAATAAATTGATCTACGTCAAACGGACGGTACAATCTAACTTTGACAACCCCCAACTTACTACCACCAGCATTGAGATAATCTATAGTTTCGTGTACCGTCTCGCAACCAGAACCCATCAATACTATTACTCGTTCAGCATCTATAGCGCCATAGTATTCAAAAATTCCATAATACCTACCAGTGCGATCGCCAAATTGATTCATTACCTTTTGGACAATTCCCGGACAAGCACCATAATAAGGATTAATACGTTCCCGGGCTTGGAAGTAAACATCGGGATTTTGTGCAGTACCCCGCAAAACCGGACGATCAGGAGTTAAAGCCCGGTTTCGATGTGCAAATATTAATTCATCATCAATTAAAGCCTTTAAATCCTCATCTTGCAGCAGTTCTACCTTTTGAATTTCATGGGAAGTGCGGAAGCCGTCAAAAAAGTGAAGAAATGGTACCCTTGCTTTAAGAGTCGCAGCTTGAGCAATCAAAGCAAAATCATGAGCTTCCTGTACTGAAGCCGAACACAGTAAAGCGAAACCTGTAGCACGAGCCGCCATCACATCACTTTGATCGCCAAAAATCGATAAAGCATGGGTAGCCAAAGAACGCGCTGCAACATGGATAACCGTGCTGGTGAGTTCCCCGGCAATTTTGTACAGGTTGGGAATCATTAACAGCAAACCCTGAGAGGAAGTAAAAGTAGTACTTAAAGAACCCGTTTGTAAAGCACCATGTACCGCAGCTGCAGCACCACCTTCACTTTGCATCTCAATAACGCTGGGAATGGTACCCCAAAGATTGCCACGAACCCCTGATGACCAATTATCAGCCCATTCACCCATTGGCGAAGAAGGAGTAATCGGATAAATCGCAATCACTTCATTCAAGCGGTAAGCAATCCGAGCAACCGCTTCATTTCCATCAATTGTTGCAAATTTGTTCATCTTTTTTTTCTATAAATAAATAGGACTATGGTAAGTCCTGAATAAATTTAGAATACGCTTCAAAATTCTAAATTCAAAGTTTTAATTAGTATTTTTCAAATAAAACTTATGAAAAAACACATTTTTTGAAGAACGCATAAGTCAGATGGCAGAAGGAAAAATATTGATAATTTTTATCTATAAAAGCTTTTCGCTAACGAATAAAAGATGTTTTTTCTATCTGTAGCTTAGGAATTAAATACCTTTAACCTTTGACCACTAATATATGAATATCTCATCCTCAATTATCAACATCTTTCATATTTATTATGTTATGTACTCAATTTCGATAAAACTTTGATATCAATGCCTTTGTATAACTTCTCAAAAAAAATAAGGGTATAGGTTCGGGTTATTTTATCAAATCGGTTATTGATTACGAATTTATGCTAAAAACCCTTCCATTACCTTGAAAAAAAACAATTTCGCCATCGCAACAGTAATTTTAACTTGATATTTAACGCCTCTTTAAAACTATTGTGCGATCGCAACAGTAATTTCTCACTTGATATTTAACGCCTCTTTAAAACTA
>DESS01000331.1 GCA_002361335.1 Richelia sp. UBA3308 | reverse complement strand
ATAAAATATTTATTCAAAATTGGCATGCTCCCATGAGTAATGAGTAATAACTAATAACTAATAATGCAGGCGGTTAAAACCGCTACACTACAAGACGATGTTACCCCAATGCCCAATGCCCCATGCCCAATGCCCTTTTGGGCCCAATTATTAGATTTTCGCTTTTATCATTCCAATTTGCTGATGATAATTAGCTAAATACTGTTGTAAGTCTTTGTAAGTAACGCCTTCTAAGCTAGGTAATACTACATGGGCTTTACCTACTCGCTCATTTGGGCCTAATCCTACTACTTTCATACCAGCAGCTATTCCCGCTTCTATTCCTGCTGTCGCGTCTTCTACGACGATACAGTTTTGAGGTGAAACTCCTAATTTCTCAGCGGCGAAGAGGAATAAATCTGGTGCTGGTTTTGATTTACTTACACTGTAACCGTCTGCGATCGCCATAAATTTTTCGGCAATACCCAAGCGTTCGATTACCGTGCGAGCGTTTTTACTTGAGGAACCCAAAGCTATTTTAACCCCTGCTGCTTGTAATTCCTTGAGTAAGGAATCGACTCCAGGAAGCAAGTCGTTGGGCGTAATCTTTTGCATCAACTCGATGTAGTAATTATTTTTACGCTCCATCATGTCCTGAATTTCCTCTTCGGTAGCAGGACGATCTTTCAAAATTCCCATCAAGGATTCTCTACGGGGTAAGCCTCTTAAAGCTTCGTTGGCTTCGCGATCGAAGGGAATTCCTGATTCATCTGCCAGCTTTTTCCAAGCTAGATAATGAAATTCAGAAGTATCGGTAATCACTCCATCTAAGTCAAAAATAATTCCTTCAATGGGAGTGAAAGATTCGGAAGAATCAGTTGAGGTTTCAGAAGAAGGAGAAATAGGAGTAGTGGGAGCAAGGGGAATAACTTCAACTTCTTTGTTTTCATCTGCTTGGGAAGCATTTAAATCAACTTGATACCACCGATCGCGCCATTGTAAACGGAATTTCAAACGCTGCCAATGGGAGGGCAAATTCGGATTCGCAGTAAGTCCGTTTTCTGTGATTCTAATTCCGGCGAAACCGAAGACTACTGCTTGCCATATTCCACCAGCACTAGCAGCGTGGACTCCATCAGTAGCATTACGGCGAACGTTGTCTAAATCTACCAGGACAGCACGCATAAAGTGGGTGTATGCTTCGCTAGATTTATTCAGGTCAGAAGCTATGATAGCGTGGATTGCCGGACCCAAGGAGGAACCATAAACATGGTCGGTGCGGAGTGTATAATAATCCCAGTTGGCTGCAATAGTTTGCAAATTGAAGCGATCGCGAAATAAGTAAAACAGCATTAATACATCTGGCTGTTTGAGAACCTGAGTACTTTGGGTTTCTTCAACTCCCAAAACTCCTTGCATTGATTTAGTGCGGGGTTCGTAATCGTCTAAGTTGATGTATTCTAAATCGAAAAAGCCGTCAAACTGTTCGATTAAACCTGTTTCCAAATCGTGATTTAAGTAGATATTATCGGCAATAAAAGCAAAATTTTCCAACTTTTGGGGATTTATATTTAGCTTCACTGCTAATTGTGTGGCTTTTTCGGGATAAGTTGTTGTCAACCATTCCCACAAGATCCCGGCAGTACGTAAGTGCCAGCGCACGAGTTCATTAGTAAAGGCATTATTATCAACGCGCTCGTGATTTTCATCTGGTCCGATCACGTCAAGAATATCGTAATTTTGACGCTGTTCGTTCCATTTTACGCGACTTTCCCAGAAAGTAGCCGTATCTAAAATCATTTCTGCGCCATAGTCGCGCATCCACTCATTATCGCCGGTATTCTGCCAATAATTCCAAATTCCGTAAGCAATATCTGCATTGATATGAATTTCTAGATCCCCGCACCAAATACGGACTAATTTACCGTTGGGATCGGGTACCCATCGGGGAGTTACTTCATCTCCGGTGGTGGCGCTTTCCCAAGCAAACATTGCTCCTTTGTATCCCATTTCCTGTGCTTTGCGTCTTGCTCCCGGTAGGGTATGGTAACGGTAGTTGAGCAAGTTACGAGCTAATGCTGGTTGAGTAAAGGTAAGTAAGGGAAGAATAAAAATTTCCGTATCCCAAAATATATGTCCCCGATAGCCGAAACCAGAAAGAGTTTTGGGAGGAATGCTGACTTTATCGTCGTGACGGGGTGTTGCTGCTAAAATTTGAAAAATATTGTAACGGACACTCAACTGAGCTTTTTCATCACCTTCAATTATGACATCGCTATCTAACCATACTCGTTGCCATGCTGCAATATGAGTTGCTAATAAGGTGCTGTAGGTTGGTGCTTCTACTAAGTCAATTAAGGCTATTTCTGCTGGTGTCGATGTTTCTCGGGAAGTGTAAACCGTGACAATCTTTTCTACACTTATTGTTTCTCCCGGCTTCACTTGTAAATGTTTTGTCAGTTCGGAACTGCATTCAAATTCACGGGCAAAAGTATCGGCTTCATTTTCTACCAGCAACTTTGCAGCCATACCCAATTCAATTTTTGAGTGCAAAGTTTTACTGTGTAGCCAAATTATTTTATCCGTACCACCCGCTTTGAGAGTCTGCCAATGTTCGACTCCTTGGGTATGAGGTTCAGCTTCAAAGCCAGCGGTAATTTCAACATCACCTGTAAAATCTACAGAAGTAATTTCACAGCGAATCGCTAAAAAGTGTTGACTCGCTAAAGATACAAAACGTTCAAAATGTAATTGTACCGTGTGTCCCGATGGCGATTTCCAGCGTACATCACGACTGACTAACCCTAAGCGCATATCTAATTGACGCTTGTATTCGAGTATCTCGCCCCTATCCATACGAAAAATTTCGCCATCTATCTTAATTGTCAAAGGTAGCCAATTGGGACAATTAACGATTTCTGTTGCGGCGATCGCTACATCATCATATACACCATTAATAATTGTTCCGGGACGATCGTGGATATATCCTTCCTCAAAACTACCCCTTACTCCTAAATAACCATTACCAAGAGTAAAAACAGTTTCTTTATGATGTAATTCTGAGGGCTTAAAATTTGTTTCTATTACCTTCCAACCTTCGGAATCATTCAGTTGTGGGGTTTGTTGAGAATTGTTAACTGATATGCCTAACATTATTTATACAACCTCGGTTCGCTTTGTACTATGCTGGGATGGGATTTAATTGGATTTACGAGAAATATTTGTGGCGATTTACTTTTCCACTCGCCATTTTACTTGAATGCAGCAAAATGCTTAGAAGCGGCATTCATAAAAAACCTTTAACTGCGATCTCCCTCTATAGGATAGATTTGCTCAAGAAATTGTTCCCAAACCAGGAAATGCAGAAAAAGATATTAAATGACACCTAACGTTACCAAACGTACAAAACTACAGGTTTTGGATACAATATGTCACATTTTTCTAGTATCTGGATTTAGTTACCGGAATTTTTATCGATGATCGCTTAGACTATTTAAGCGCCTATTTTTGAGTTAAAGTTACGATACTTTTCTTCAAAATTTGACTTCTTTGCCACAAAAATCATAATTTGCTGACAAATGCTTTGAGAATTTTTGGGGACTTAATCGTGAACAAACTATTTGAAGAACTAATCAAACTTGAGAAAATATGTATCTTAAGTCTTGCGACTAACTTGACTTTTACCAGCATATACTATGCAGTAAAAGCTATACCAGTAACCTGTGGCTTTCAACCAATGGTAGAAGCTACTGGAGTTACAGTTTACTATAAAAATGGTCCAGAGAACAAAAAAGAATATGTAACTGTAATTCAAGCTACACAAGGGAAAATAGAAAATTTAACTGGTACTGTTTTCAAAAATCCCGCCCGTCTCGTAACTAAAAAATTACTGACTCAATTTTGGCTAGACGCTGTTAATAGTAATACATTAACTCGCAAAGCAAGAGTTGTAATTAACGGTACATTTTTTTCTACCAAACAAGATCCCACAGGAATTGCTTTTGGTTTAAAGGCGGGTGGCAACATTATTACCTATGGTTACGGCATCGCCAATGAATATCCCGGAGAAATTCGCACATTTTCTTTCAATCGAGTAGCTGGATTTGCCAGCATCCAACCTTATTCTACAGATACATTCGTGAGCTTTCCGGAAGTAGTTGGTGCCCTTGATGCGAATGCTAATAAAGCAGCGATAAAGTACTTACCGAGAACTTTTGTAGGGGTACGAGATGATAACGGGGATAATCTAAATGAAACAATTATGTTTTATTCGAGTAATTTCGCTCGTCAAATAGATGCTCAAAATGCATTGAAGTGTTTTGGTGCAAATAAGAGCGCCATGTTAGACGGTGGTGGAAGTACGGGAATTATTGTTGATGGCAAACCGTTGATTGATAGCGGGCGTAAAATTCCCCATGGGATCGCCATTTACGAAGGAATATAGAGACATTGCGACACTCAACATCTCTATAAAATCTGTATGTATTTTTATTTAAATAAAAGGATAACAGAGAATTCTTAATAATTTTTATCACTATCGAACCTGTCACTACCATCCCTAGTAAATTTAAAAGTGAGTGAAACAATTCCATTAATCACCCCTTGGGCTGCTTCAACTTTTTCTGTTTCTACTTTCCCGGAATATATTAATAAAACGCTGAAGAAACTAACTATAGCACTAACCTTAAGTATATTCAGTCTAAAATCGAACGTTTCACGGGTTTGGCGAAGATTTTCTTCATAGAAGCAGCTAGACTGTTGGTTTGCTTTGGTGAGTTGATTTAGATTATTCATACTTCATGCCCCTGAAAAAAACTTAACAATTCTATTAAAATTGGGCAGTGGTTGAGATATCGGTTGAGAAACGGTTGAGTTACGGATGAATTTGAGACGAATTTGAGTTAACTTCAGGTTAATTGTTCCTACTGGTATCAAAATCGCTACAATCTAAAAAGTTTTTCGTTTTACAAGAATGGCGCGATCGCAAAAAGTAGCACCTAAGTATTTGCAGCAAGTAAATTCAGCATTGAAGCGTAATGGCTATCCAAGTAAGTCAAAATTTGGGGAACATGTAACGCCATCATTATCTACCGTAAAAAACTTCTTTGCTGGCAAACCGGTGGATTTTGAGTATTTTGTGGAAATCTGTCAGAAGTTAGCTTTAGACTGGCAAGAAGTTTCAGATAAAAAGACGTTACCGCAAAATACTACGATAGCAATTCAAGAAACTTCATCTTTTATCACAGGCCCCCCTATTACCCATCCGAGAAGGTTTTTTGGACGAGAAAGAGAACTCAAACGCTTATTTCAGATACTCAAACGTCATCCCCTACAAAACGCCGCCATAATCGGCAAACGACGCATTGGTAAAACTTCCCTGCTACATTATTTGAAAAATATTACTATTGTACCCAAAAATGAATTACGACAGCAACAAAAATCCAATTGGCTAGCGCATCCAGAAATTTATAACTGGATATTTGTAGACTTTCAAGATTCACGCATGTCTAGTCGGGAAAATTTATTAAATCACATTATAGAAAATTTGAACTTGAAAATACCCACACCATGCGACTTAGATAAATTTATGGATGTAGTGAGTGACAACTTACGCAATCCGACTATTATATTAATGGATGAAATTGGTGTAGGTTTGCAACGCTGCAAAGAACTAGATGATGAATTTTGGGAAAGCTTGCGTTCTTTAGCAACTAACCATACGGGGGGAAATCTAGCATTTATTTTAGCTACTCACGAATCACCAAGTGAATTAGCTCAAAACACGGGACATAGTTCGCCATTCTTCAATATTTTTGGTTATACAGCCCATCTAAAAGAATTCACTGAATCCGAAGCGCGAGAATTGCTAGCCAGTTCGCCCATAGCCTTCCCTGAAGAAGATGTGGAATGGATTTTAGAGCAAAGTTGTTGCGTACCAATTTTATTGCAAATTCTCTCCAGCGAAAGATTATTTAGCTTAGAAGAAGGAGAAAGTGGAGAGCAATGGAAACAAGAAGGTTTATTACAGATGAAGAAGTTTATTCATTTGTTGGATAAATCACAATAATATTAGATACAATAGCCCATCGTAGAAAAAGGGGAGTCACTACCTTGTTCTAAGTCACTATGTTGCTTAATAATACTACTGTTGTGTCCGAAGTTGGTGCAACCCTCCAGGGGTTCTTCCCGCTGTAACAACTGGTGTGGGTTGGGGGAATCCCAAACCTGTAGGCCCGATCTTATACTTACCGTAGTATGAGTATTAAATAAAACAAATCAGCTTTTGCTCACATATCTAATCAAATATCTAAATTTATTAATCTAAAGCCATGACCATTAATTTATCTATTATGCTGGAAAATTTACCTAAAACTTTGCCTGCTTATGGTGCAGTAAGCATTAAGTTAATAGAAAAGATACTGATTTATCTAGCTTCAACATAACCCATAACAGGAATTGAAATATTATTAATCAAAGGAAAACAATTAAGTCTAATATATGAGAAAAGAAAATGAATAAGATGTAGATGAGTGATTATATAACAATCTAACTATAGTTAATTATATAATTATAAATTTTTGTTGGAATTCTCAGATAAGTAAAATTATTCAGTACAAATTCAGTACAATAATTATGAGAAAATATTTGAATATGCAATATCTTTAGAAAAATGAGAATTGCTGCAATAATTAATTATTTATTTTTTGAAGTGTATCCTTATAACTGATGACTAAGCTGGAGTTACAAACCCTAGACTAATAGCAAAATTATTGTAAATAAGACTGAAAAAAGTCGATTAAACCTAATTATAAAAATTGAACAATAGTCCATTTGCATGGGATTTTGCTATTAGATTTGGACTTGCAGTCTAAGGTGGATTGTAAAACCAAATGAGAATTAATGTTGTACAAAATTATGTCATCACCATGACAACCCAACCCGACTATTCTAAAATCTACACTCACGCACCAGAACAAAATGCCAACTTAATATTAGGTAGCCTGCAACTGTTGTTATGGACATTTTTTCATCCAACAGCTTTTCGTAATCATCTTAAACGTATTCATCGAGCATTTGATACCGACACTTCACTTTTTACAATATTGAGAAGAGAAAGTCACATCTTAAAAAAACCAGCACTGTGGAAATTTATCCTACAGGGTTTTGTAATATTACCTGTTTTATTAACGTTTGTAGCAAGAGTAATAGTTATTTTATTTTTAGTGGCATTAGGTATGCCATTACATCAAGCAATATCTTTATTCTTTATAGGCGTGGCTTATGGCGTGGTTTATGGCGTGGCGGGAGGCGTGGGGTTGGGCTGTGCTTATGGTGTGGCTTATGGCGTAGCCCTAGGAGTGGCTTATGGCGTGGCTTATGGTGTGGCTTATGGCGTGGCGCTGGAGATGGCACTGGGCGTGGCAGGAGGGGTG
>DESS01000332.1:15015-19182 GCA_002361335.1 Richelia sp. UBA3308 | reverse complement strand
TAGTGATTAGATGATCAGCGATCGCGGCTCGATACAGATTACTTTACCACCAAACCAAAATGTGATCCAAAGATGACCGGCACTATCTACAGCCAATCCATCAGGTACTCCTTCATTTTCATGGGCAACGAGAAATTTGTGATGGTATTGAAGATCTATCTGGGGTGCTTCAGTTCGATCCGAATTGAAAACAAAGACATGAACCGCCCCCTCCAGGCTATCTACAACGTAGAGCGATCGCCCATCTGGTGATATTCCCATGCCATTGCCATAGCCTAGTCCCCTAAAAACTTCTTGGACTTGTCCTTCGGCATTATACCTTAGCAGTGCCCCTTTTTCCCTAATTCCTGTGGCATCTTCATTAATGGTGTTGAACCAGATGCATCCACTTGAATCGATAAGCACATCATTACAAACCAACTGTTTGCCCTGATATTCTTGGATAATCGGCACTAGCTCTTGGGTATTAAGATTCAATTCCACCAGTCCCAACTCCCCAGATAATACTACAGTTCCTGTTGGGGATACTGCAAGACCATAAAACAAACCAGGTAATGGGAACCGTTGCATCTTGCGGGTTGTTAAACACAATTGAATCAGCTGAGGTTTACCGTAATCGAGGCAAAATAATTGATTAGTTCTCGAATCATAGCAGAGTCCCTCCCCCCCCTGGAGAACACACTCTTGCACCACGGTGATTTCATAGGCTGGTGAGCGTCGTTCTAGCAGTAGTGCATTGCGTAGATGCTCCCCATAAAACTGTAGGGCAGCTCGGTTAGTGCCAACGAGGTTTAGCTCTGCTAGTGGAGTTGGATGATAATAGGTATCTTTGATTTGCTCCCCTGGTTGGCAATTAAAGTTAATCATTTGTGAGCAACCGAGAGTTTGTTGAGCAAGACTAAAATCAAACAGTGTTGAGGCGAAACCGTTTTTACGAGTTGACAGATACAAGCGAATGCTGGATGTTTGTTCTGCTAATGTCTGTTCGGGAATTTGAGGACAAATTCCCCGAGCTAATGTCAGAGCAGCATGTGGTAAATTAAAGTTAAGACTCTGCTGATATAAAAAGCCAAACGTGGCACTCATACGGGCATTCATTTCAATTAATATCGGCGAGCCTTGCTCTTGAAGCCAAAATTCAGCGCTGAAAAAGCTATTGTTCAAACCGCTATCTTGAATAAAATTAGCTACTCGCTCATAAATAGCCCTTCGTTGTGTCTGACTAACTTGAGAGGGAAAAGCATAACAATCCACCGATCCATCTTCTGCTTCCACAGTATCAACTAAACCCAAAAAATGAACCTGTCCTTTATAAACAAAGCCATCACAGGTTAAAGGTTGACCAGAAATTAGTTCTTCAACTAAAAGCGGAACTTGAGATGTTACAGCCAAGGGGTATTTTGTGGCATCAACAAACTCTTGGAATAAAGCTTGATACATTTCCCACCAAGGTTGATAAGCCCTTGCCAAATCTTTACATACCTGTTGTAATTGTTCGATTTGCTCGACTTTTGCACAAAACATGCCGTAACTGGAACAAACTGGTTTAACAAATACAGGAAACTTCAGCTTATTGAGAATGTGCTTGTCAATTAAAATCTCTTCTTCATTTTCCAGTTTTACAACACTGTAACCGGGAGGGGATGAGTCAATTTCACGGGCATAAAACTTATGAAAACAGTTTAGTACCCCTTCAATCGAAGGACCAAAAAGATTGAGGCTTTGACAAACCATAGCAGCCACTAAATTGGTAATATCAAAGCTGTAGTAAACAGCTATAATCTGGTGGGCTTGGGCATAAGCGATGGCATCTTGGCAAAACGCGACTAAATCAGCTTCACCTTTGAGTAATGGTGGCGTTGTTTGTAGACATGAATACTCTAAGCAATGAAAGCAATAGGCAGAAAAGTCAGCGCTAGAAAATAACTGCTTCTCATCTTGAGATGGACACAAAACCAATACAGGAATTAGTTCATCGGTTTGATTAACTTCCCCGATTACACTGACTGTTGCCACTTTCAGCATGAACTTAGAGGAGAAACACTTCATACTAATTTTACTTGATTCTGCTACAGATGATGATTAGAAGCCAAAAGATTGAATTTGAAAATGTTTAAATAATAAATTACCGAAGCGAGTTGAACCTAGTGAAACCAAGCAATCACAAGGGTTTAAGGTTTATTTACATTCTGTGACACAGCTGAGTTTATTTGTGCCGAATTGCTTAGTGTATAGGGAAAATGTTCCCCAAACGAGGAGAAGGTACAGAAATTGCTGTTACAGTATAAGAAACTGTATCTGAAATTAATCGGGTTTTTGAAGACAAATAATAAAGCAGTCACAGTTTAAAGATAAGGATAAGATATTCTACAAATTCCCAACGCTTGATTTTTTTTATGTGAAAATGAATTGTAATACCTGCGTAGCATTAAGAATCGAATTGCAATAATTGCATCTGGAGACAACGATGGCAATCCAAAAACCAGATTTTTCAAATCTCGGCTATAAAGTAAACAAGGAATTAGGAAAAAATCGCTTCGGGGGACGTATAACACACCTTGCGGAAGTGGAAAATTCCAAAATAAAAGTAGTAATCAAAGAGTTTCGTTTTGCTGATGTAGATACAGATTGGTCAGGTTTTAAAGCCTATGAACGGGAAATAGAAGTACTCAAACAGTTAGAACATCCGCGGATTCCGAGTTATTTAACATCATTTGAAACACCGCAAGGTTTTTGTTTGGTACAGGAATATAAAGATGCGCCGTCGTTGGCTCACGAAAACAAGTTTACTCCCGAACAAGTTAAGCAAATTGCCATATCTATTTTAGAAATTTTGGTTTATTTGCAAAAGCGGCAGCCGCAAATTCTTCACCGGGATATTAAACCTGAAAATATTTTAGTAGATAAAAATCTTAACGCTTACTTAGTTGATTTTGGGTTTGCAAGAGTTCGTAATAATGAAATTGCAC
Source organism: Richelia sp. UBA3308 (assembly GCA_002361335.1). GTDB lineage: Bacteria > Cyanobacteriota > Cyanobacteriia > Cyanobacteriales > Nostocaceae > Rivularia. The sequence continues at coordinate 16,213 of DESS01000332.1, read as the reverse complement.
TTAGTAGCGTTGCTTCTGGAACTCCCGGTTTTATTCCTCCAGAAGAATATTTTGGTCGCGATTTAACGGAAGCATCGGATTTATATAGTTTGGGGGTAACATTAATTTGTTTGCTCACCGGTACTCCTTCGGTTAATGTTAGTAAATTAATTGATGATGAATATCGTTTTGATTTTAAGTCATTGCCATCAGAGTTAAATCCGCAATTCGTACAGTGGTTGCGTAAAATGGTTGAACCAAATGTCAAAAATCGGTTTGCAAATGCATCAGTTGCCTTGGAAGCATTAAAAGCAATCCCCGTTATTTTAAAATCAGCCAAAGTTAAAACTCTCAATAATAACCTGACATTTGCCCAATGTTGTACAATTATACTAGGTTTTTGGCTGGGTAGTACAGGAATTCAAATTTTGAAAGAATTGTCTATTTCTCAACAACAACAACACCAAAGATTAGTTCGACAAGAAGATCAAATAGAAGAACAACAAACACAGATTTCCCACCTTCTCCAAGAGCAAAAACAATTTGAAAACCGAATAACAAATCAACTTAATAGTCTCCAGAGACAGCAAGGTAGAACTCTTACAAAACTCCAAGAATATAATAGAAACAGACAGGAGCTTTTAAAACAACGCTTGCGAACTCGTTACTTGGATAGATTGCAGAAAACCAGAGAATGTAATAATTGTAATTTTCAAAAAGCAAATTTAAGCAACACTCAACTAGAAAGTGTCAGTCTAAAAAATGCGAATTTACAATGGAGTAAATTGGTAAATGCGAATTTAGGGCGCAGTAATTTGAAAAATGCAAATCTTGCATACGCCAGTTTAGATAATGGTAAATTTAAAGATACAAACTTCCAGAATGCAAACCTCACACGAGCAAAACTAAATAACGCATTATTGAAAAATGCGGATTTATCAAATGCGAACTTAATGTACGCTAAGTTAAATAACGCGGATTTACGCGGTGCGGATTTACGCGGTGCAAAATTTCGTTACACTAAGCTTGATGGTGCCGATTTAAGGGGTGCCAACTTGCGATACGCTAACCTCGAAGGTGTAAACCTGAGCAATGTTAAACTAACAGGCGCAATTATGCCAGATGGTAGTAAACATCCATAAAATCTGTCTGGGGTGGTAAACCCCAGTTTAGAATTTAGAATTAACAACTAACAAGTAACGAGTAACGAGTAATGAGT
>DESS01000332.1:0-14935 GCA_002361335.1 Richelia sp. UBA3308 | reverse complement strand
GAGTAATGAGTAACGAGTAATGAGTAACAAGTAACGAGTAACAAGTAACGAGTAACAAGTAACAAGTAACAAGTAATAACTAATAACTAACAACTAATCTATTTTCTTAGGAATCACAATATAACCAGTACTTGCATCTCCTAAAACTAAATTCCGTTGTTCTCCCCAATACCACCAATAAGCAGCTACATAAGCACAGATAATACTATCAAGTTTATCTTCTGTAGCTTTAAGGGCTGCGCCTGTTTTTGGAATAGAGCTAATAAATGAATCTACTAGGGGCACAGTAGACAAAGGAGGATCGAGAGTCGGTAGAATATCCGCGATGTAATTGTAAAGTTTAGTTAATTCCAGATGGCGATCGCTAATTCTCCCCTTCTTATATTTGAGAATGCGTTGTAATCCAAAAAGTTGAACGATCGCCGGATGGGGAAAAACTTCAATTTGATATCTACCAGGCTTTTGCGCTTCCATAGTTGGCGCATGGAGAAAACCGCGAGATTCCAATTCTAAGCCAAAATTTACCGTGCGTTGAGCAAAAGGTAAACCCAAATTGGCTGGGTAACATCCCGCATGATATTTACCAAAGTGTTTATGAGTCAGTTTATCAGGTAAGCGACTGCCAGTAGCATTAGGGATGAGAGTGGGAGCATCAACGGCAACTATAGCGCTATAGTTTTCCTTGACACAGTTATCAACCCAAGCCAAGATATTTGCAATGGAATCTTGTCGATCTAAATCTTGCAACTCCAGCTTTCCGTCGATTAATTGCAAATAACATAAGCCGCTTGGTTGGGATTTCCAGCCCAAATCAATGCCGAGGAATTTCATTTATCTACACCCGAATATGAAGTTAAGTAGGTTGGTGTTGAAAATAGTAATGGTTTATGGTGCGTGACGGTAATTTCAAATCCTGCACGTTATAGGTGGTAAATTATCGTAACCGTCACACACTCTACAAAAATAAATCTTATTACCCAATACCCCATGCTCCATGCCCTTCGGCCCCATGCCCTTCGGCCCCATGCCCAATTTTAAAACCGATCCGTAGCCTCAATCAAAGCATTTTGAATACCCGGCTCAGTCATAGAATGCCCCGCATCAGGAACTACAATAAATTCAGCTTCTGGCCAAACTTGATGTAATTCCCAAGCTGATATCATCGGACAAACGACATCGTATCTTCCTTGGACAATTACAGCCGGAATATCACGTATTTTATCAACATTTAAAAGTAATTGGTTTTCAGTTTCAAGAAATCCCTTATTGACAAAATAATGACATTCAATTCTGGCGAAAGCATCTGCAAAATCACTTTCACCAAAACTTTCCATTAAATCCTGATCTACAAGTAATTTACTGGTACTTGCTTCCCAAATTGACCAAGCTTTTGCGGCTTCTAATCTGACTTTTTTATCTTCACTAGTCAAACGTTTGTAATAAGCATTTAATAAATCATTTCTTTCTTCCAGGGGAATTGGCTTTAAATATTCCTGCCAAGCATCAGGAAAAATATTACTCGCACCTTCTTGATAAAACCAATGTAATTCCTTTTGACGCAGCATAAAAATACCGCGTAAAATCAAACCCGTACAATGCTCCGGATGAGTTTGACTGTAAGCTAAAGAAAGAGTACTTCCCCAACTTCCACCAAACACAACCCATTTATCTATTCCTAAATGTTCTCGTAATTTTTCAATATCGCTGACTAAATCCCAAGTTGTATTTTCTCGTAATTCGGCATGAGGCGTACTTTTTCCACAACCTCTTTGATCGAACATTATTAAACGCCATTTTTCTGGGTTAAAATATTGCCGATAATAACTTGGGCATCCACCACCAGGACCGCCATGTAATACTACAATAGGTTTACCTTGGGGATTTCCCGACTCTTCAAAATAAATTGTATGTAAATCGGAAACTTGTAATTTACCTTCTTGATAAGCGTCTCTTGGTGGATATAATTCGCGCATTGTAATTAAAATAGCTATCCGTGCGAAATTAATTTAACATTTTTAGGACTTACGCAAAGCCCCCCAATTCCAGAGGGGGGTTGGGGGGATGTCAATGCTTGAAATAGTTAATTTCATAAATTCTGAGTCGTCGGGTTTTCCCAGAAATTGTGTCCCAGAGGTTATATATAACGTCTCTACATTGCGTCGGTAGAAAAACAAAACCTTCAAAATTAATTAAAATAACTACTACTCCCTACTCACCACTCACCACTAACCACTCCTTACTCATTACTCATTACTCATTACTCAACCCCCACACAATGCGCTTATTAACCGGGCATGATATCACCACTCCTTCTAAAAAACTTTGCTTGTTCACCTCTTCCCATGGCATATTGTCAAACTATGGATTTGAAATGATTAAACTAAAAATCTATGGCTAAGCAACGAGTTTTTTCTGGAGTACAACCAACTGGGAATCTACATTTAGGTAACTATTTGGGAGCAATTCGCAATTGGATCGAAATTCAAAATCAGTATAAAGACGAATATGAAAATTATTTTTGTGTAGTAGATTTACATGCAATTACGGTACCGCAAGATCCGAAAACCCTAGCGAAAAATACTTATCATTTAGCGGCAATTTATTTAGCCTGTGGCTTGGATTTAAATTATTCTAGTATTTTCGTACAGTCTCACGTTCCAGCTCATAGCGAATTAGCTTGGTTATTTAACTGTATCACCCCCCTTAACTGGTTGGAAGATATGGTTCAGTACAAAGAAAAAGCAATTAAGCAGGGTGAAAATGTTAATGTCGGTTTGTTAGATTATCCCGTACTCATGGCTGCCGATATTTTACTGTATCAAGCCGATAAAGTTCCTGTGGGTGAAGATCAAAAACAACACTTGGAGTTAACGCGAGATATTGTCAATAGATTTAATTATCAATTTGGTAAACCCGATAAACCCATATTAAAATTACCAGAACCCATAATTCGTAAAGAAGGGGCGAGGGTTATGAGTTTAACTGATGGTACCAAGAAAATGTCGAAATCCGATCCCTCAGAATTAAGTCGGATAAATTTGACAGATACCCCTTCAGAGATTACCAAAAAAATTAAACGCTGTAAAACCGATCCCCAGCGTGGTTTAGAATTTGATAATCCCGATCGCCCTGAATGTAATAACTTGTTAACTTTGTATATGCTGCTTTCGGGTAAAACCAAGGAAGAAGTTGCAGCAGAATGTCAAGATATGGGTTGGGGACAATTCAAGCCCTTGTTAGCAGAAACAGCCGTTAACGCTTTGCAACCCATCCAAGAGAAATATCAAGCCGTGATGGATGATAAAGGTTATCTAGAGAAAGTTTTACGCGACGGTAAAGAAAAAGCCGACGCGATCGCCAACCAAACATTAAGGAAGGTAAGATCAGCTTTGGGATTCTCTATACCGCTTTAACCTTTTCTATAGGAGTTATATGTGATAGAGCTGTAGCAATACCATTTCTTTATAAAGATGCGCCGAATTCAGCCCGTGTAAACGGGCTTTGTTTGAGTAGCCCCACTCTTTGAGAGTGAGGGCAATTAATCGCAATCTCATACAGAATTGGTATAAGTATCCAAATATCTCAAAGGTTATGCTTGGTACGCTAAATCCAACTCAATTAAAAACATTTTCTGCGGCAGCACAGGCTGGTGAATTCCTAATTACAGCTGAAGTCTGCCCACCGAAGGGCGGTAACCCAGAACACATGATAAAAATGGCGGCGACTCTTAAGGGGAGAGTTCATGCCGTCAATATCACCGATGGTAGCCGCGCAGTTTTACGGATGTCATCCTTAGCAGCGTCGGTAATTTTACAGCAACAGGGAATCGAGCCGATATGTCAAATGGCTTGTCGAGACAGAAACCGCATTGGTTTACAAAGTGACTTGATGGGCGCTCATGCTTTAGGCATCCGCAATATTTTAGCTTTGACTGGCGATCCTGTAAAAGCTGGTGACCACCCCAACGCAAAAGCCGTGTTCGATTTAGAATCAGTGCGCTTGCTGGAATTAATAAGTAAACTGAACAACGGTTTTGATAGTAATGATAAAGCTTTAACGGACGGTGGAACAAATTTATTTGTGGGAGCTGCGGTAGATCCACAATGTGGTAGTTGGAGCGGTTTGCAAAAGCGATTTGAACGGAAATTAGCAGCAGGAACGCAATTTTTTCAAAGTCAAATGATTACAGATTTTGATCTTTTGGAGAAATTTATGACTCAAATTGCTGCCGGTTGTAACAAACCAATTTTAGCAGGAATTTTTCTGTTGAAGTCAGCAAAAAATGCTCTGTTTATTAATAAATGTGTTCCTGGAGTTAAAATTCCCGATCATATAATTGATAGATTAGAACGAGCGAAAAGTCCTTTAGAAGAAGGAATGAAAATCGCTGCGGAACAGGTACAAATTGCACAAGAATTGTGTCAAGGAGTGCATATGATGGCAGTCAAACGTGAAGATTTGATTGTGCCAATATTGGATATGGCGGGAGTGAAAGCAGTGAGTAAATTTTAGATAACCTCACCTCGCCCTCCCGGCACCCTCTAAGTTATGGGTTTTCAGCCAAAGTTGTAGAGACGTAAAATTTTACGTCTCTACACAGTTGCGGGAAAAATGAACCAATCAGAATTAATGCTTTCAACGACGAATTAACTAGTTCTTACCGTCATCTTCTTTCCTTAAAGCTCCCACATTTGCAATTTCATAACCATTGGGATAACTACGAATCGGAGAGTCAATATAAAAATCCGCAGAAAATCGAGGAGGAAGCAAACGCAAGAATCTAGGGCGAATTTTTATACTATTTGTAACTAGCTAGATTTCGCAAAAAGCATTTTATGATTAACCTAACCTGATATAATTAATCAACGCCAAGGCGATATCAAATATTTATCCCTATTTAACCGCAAATCAAAAATGGATCAAGACTTAGTTATTTTTATTGTTAGCGTTTCCTTGCTGATTATCTATTTAGTCTTTTCCGCACTCACAGAAATGGGTACTAAATTACCCTGGAAAAAATAGGGAAAGGTTAAAGATTAAAGATACAGCAGATTTTATTTTCATAAAGTATATTATGACGGGCTTTCTCTGCCCGTACCACAAGAGTTTTTAAATATAAAACTGTACCTCATTTACCTGCAATATGCTGTAATTCCAATAAATTAACAATTATCGGTTTTGAGTTATCAATTATTTTGAGAAGCCCGAATTATCAGACGTTTGTCTTGAATATTTATGCTTTCAAGTTTAATTGGTAACTTTTTGAATTCTTGGGAAAGAAGTTGGTTGAAAGTGTCTTGAGGAATACCTAGATTTTGCGAAACTTCGGCGATGGGAAAGCTGAAATTACCGAGAGAAATTCGGGTTGTGTCGTCAAAGCTCAATTCTTGGTTACGAATACTCGGTTTTCCTTCAATTCCAATATAAACTTGTTTTTCGTTTCCTGGTAAACTTTGTAATAATTGGATAATTTTTGTTTGTTGACTTGCGGATAATTCTTCAATAGGAATAGATGAAGTTTCAATCACAGCACCGACAGAGATTTTACCGTTTTGAATGCGAGTATTTGTAGCTTTAATAGCTGGAGTAAATTTACCATTCTGATCTTTTTTAGTAATGGAAGAAATAATTAATGAGTTGACTTCCTCTTCATCAAGTTGTATTTCTCCTGTATTTTTGTCTGTCAAATTATCTGAAACTTTACGCAATACCTCTTGCGGTTGCAGTGGCTTTTTGGTTTCTTGGTTAACAGAAGTTACGTTTTCCTTTAAAGATGATTCAGTATACCAAGAGGGTAATTGCATTGCTTGTTGCCAAACAATGAATGTTGCAATACCGATACCACCTAAAATTAAGCTAAATATCAGCAGAAGTCGCTTGTACATAATATCAAGGATAAAAATAAAATAGTTTACTTGGGATGCTCAATACCCAACAATCAATGCCCAAAAGCCATTTCTTAAAATATAACAAAAAACCCCAGGGGGCTGGGGTAAATTGATAAATTAGATTAACTAAATTAATTGTTTTACTCATTATCCCGAAAATCAGCTTCGTCTGATTGTAAGGAATTTTCAAATGCCATGCGTTGTTCTACATTACGTAATAGATAACCATTAAACATCGCAGAAGCTAAAAGTCTTCCTAAACTTTCACGATTAGTAGTAATCATGACATTGAAATTCTCTGAAGGTAAACCACCCAACATACTAGTAATTGTACGTTCAATTGCTTCTAAAACTTCTGGAGAACCAGGTTTAGAAAGTTGAGTTACTGTTTCGGGACTCAAAGATTTAATATACTGTAAAAATGAATTACTACCTACTGTTTGATTGTCAAAAAATTCTGGATTGCGTTGGTCTATATTATTCATGATATTAATCTGTGTATGAGGTTATTTCAACTTACACAAATAAATGTAACAGGTTTTAATTGGTAAGACAGTCAGTTAAACCGTACTTCAAATGGGGGTTTATTCTACTTTTTATAAAACCAGCGACGCGTAAGAAAAAAAGGGGAGACAATTACGTACATTTAGACGGGCAGGGATGCCCGTACCACAAGATTTTTTTATATAAGGGTGTATCCAAATAAAAGCAAAGTGCTGTATCAATCATCAATGAACAGTTGATAATTGCCCTATGCCCTATGCCCGATTCCCCATGCCCTATACCCCATGCCCTTTTATCTTCTTTTTCAATACTTCTAAAAACTTGTCTACATTTTCTTTGTGGCTGTTGTAACCCATTAATCCAATACGCCAAACTTTGCCGCCTAGTTCACCAAGCCCACCTCCAATTTCGAGGTTTTCTTCTAATAGTAATTCTCGTGCAACGGCTTTGCCATCAAGCCCTTGGGGAATACGCACTGTTGTAAGTGTTGGCAATCTGTACTGTTTTTCAACATGTAAAGTCAGCCCTAATTCTTCCAAACCTTGCCAAAGATATTCTGCATTTTTTTGATGTCTTTCCCAACTATTTTCTATGCCTTCTTCTGCAATTAAACGTAGGGATTCCCGTAAAGCATAATATAAGTTGATGGGGGCTGTATGATGATAGGTGCGTTCTTTACCCCAATATTTGCTTAACAGGTTCATATCCAAGTACCAGTTAGCAACTTTTGTTTGCCGCTTGTGCAATTTTTCTATTGCACGAGAACTCATTGTAAAGGGAGAAGCACCGGGAGGACAACCCAATCCTTTCTGACTACAGCTATAAGCTAAATCAACTCCCCATTCGTCCAAATACAGAGGTACGCCACCCATACTTGTGACTGAATCCACTAATAGTAAACAACCGTGTTGACGACACAATTCACCCACTCCTTCCAAGGGTTGACGTGCGCCGGTAGAAGTTTCCGCATGAACTAAAGCTACTATAGCCGGATGATGAGTTTCGATCGCGATTCGCAATTCATCTAAGGAAAATACTTCTCCCCAAGGTTTGGTAATAGTTTTGACATCTCCACCATAACGCCCAGCCATATCAACCAAACGATTTCCAAAGTATCCGACGACACCTACTAATACCACATCTCCCGGTTCCACAGAATTGGCGATCGCGGCTTCCATTGCAGCGCTTCCGGTACCGCTAACGGCAATGGTTAGAGAGTTTTCGGTTTGCCATACATAGCGTAACAGCGACTGAATTTCATCCATTAGCGTCAGAAAAGCTGGGTCAAGATGCCCAACGGGAGGAGTATTCATTGCTTCCAGTACGGCGGGATGAGCATTTGATGGTCCAGGTCCCAAAAGCAAACGTTTAGGTATATTTAATGATGATAATTGTAATTTTTGATTATTTTTTGTCGGCAGTGTTTGCGTCATGATTTCTTTTAGAGTAGATACAACTGGTTTAAAAGGAAATGCCCGATTACAGATATTTTTTTCTTTCTGTAATAGTAATAATATAATGCCTGTTGATTCAACTAATGGCGATATAATTTAAACTCATATCAATTCTCTAAAATACGACAATAGATTTCCATCAGATTTATTTCGCCGTTCATAGGTAATGTTACAAGGCTTAAAATTGCCGGTTAATCGTATAATTTATACGCAGAATTGAGTAACCGCTAATTTTTAAAACTCAAATCTTGTATCATGAAAGCTCTGTAAAATTAATTTACCGCAAAAAAACTTGGGCACGAATCAACAACCAAAAAATACATAAGCTGACTCTACTTAAAGATATAGATAAGTGACAGGCATTGGAGATTACTCAAATGAAGCAAATCAACTTTTTATCCAAACATCCGTACATCAAATATCACCTAAAGGCCGTTTTATTACTCAAGCAGAAACTCAAATAATGAAATAATCGGAAAAAGTTCTAATGAGCCTAGCATCAAAATATTGGATTTTAGTGAGGATTGACAGTTTTAGTCGCTGTCGAAATGACGTAATTGAATCAGCTAAAGTTTTTTTAAATGAGCAATTTCCGGAAGTAACAAACCAAAAAGAAATAAATATTCAACGTCAATTAATGCAATGGTATCAGTCAAGGGATGCCCGTGGTGAAATGGCTGAAAAATGCTTGCGTTGTTTTATCTCAAACGTGCTTAAAGAAAGTTGTATAGCATTAGAGCAAAAGTTTGCTGAAAAACACGATCTTTACAGTACTGAAATATTACCATTAGTGTTGGATACTACTCATCAAGAATTTCGTAACACTAAAGATAGAGAAGAATCCCTTACTACTCAAATTTTGTCAACATTTGACCCAAATAAAAGTAATTTATCAACTTGGGTAACAATTTTTTTCAAAAGCTGTAGTGCTGTAAAAAATTGTTTAAAAGAACATGGAATTGTACAGTTAACTGATTGGACGATTCTTCGCTATACAACTCACACAAGATTGAAGCGAGTTTTCTCGAATTTGCAATTAACACCCATTGAAATCACTAAAGCTATGAAATTACTTGATGGTTTTCATGAAGTTTATTGCGCTCAATTATCCGAACACCGCAAACTTAAACCCGATAGTAAATTTAATAGTACTAAATATCCTCAACCAACGAAAGAGCAACTCAATCAAATTGCTAAAATTTTGTCTGGAGACATTGAATATAGTTTTGATGGGAGAATTATTTCTGACGAGAAAGTTCTAGAAGAATTGCAAAAACTTGCGACTATATTACGAGAAACTTGGAGGCAATCTCAACCTTTAGTAAATAAAGATGAATTTAAAGAAAAAATACCTAAATTACCAGATTTTTGCATTGAACCATTTAATAATTGCTTGGATAAATCTGTTTCTATGGTAATTCAAAATCGCTTTAATTATATACAGCGCAAAGGAACTAAAAAGGGAAAAGAACAAGCAAAAAAATACCTTGAGGCATTACATTTGTTTCACTGTAATGGAGTTGCGCTGACAAAAATAGCTTTTCAATTAGGATTTACTGACCAACCTCATTTGAGCCGTCTATTAAAACTAAAAATATTACGTAAAGATATTGGACGTAATTTAATATTAAATTTGAAAAAATACGTTGCTGAGCTTTCTGGATATTCTCAAAACCCTGAAAAATTACTTGAATTAGATGCAGGAATTCAAAAACTTTTTGGTCAGGAAATTGATGAATTAATTAAGGAAGCAGAAAAAGAAGCTAAAAACGGATATAGGCGAATTATGAATAGTAAATTAGCTCAGGCAATTTGTCAATTTATCACTAAATATCCCCATTTTCATAATTAGAAAGGAATTACTATGACTAATTTTATGTTCGATTTAACAAACGACTTATTTGAAATTGATGACAGTAAAGAAATAATCAATTTAGAAACTGAGCAGTGCCAACAAGCTTTTTTATTCAGCGAAGAACTAAATAATCATAAACTTAGACAATGGCAAGTTTATTTCCAGTGTTTGACTTTGTTAGCTTTTGAAGAATGGCTGTATCAACGAGAACCAAGTTTAACTATTGTTCGAGAACAATCATCGACTTTACAGTATGAATATGCTAATGTACTTGATGCTGTATGTAATTTAGAAATAGGCAATTTTAAAGTTTGTTTATTGCCTAGTTTATTGTTGACAAATGACGAAATTGCTATTCCTAGAACAGTTATTGATTTACCAGAATATACAGCCCATTTTTATATTGTAATTGGTGTTGATGAAGAGTTAGAGATTGCAGTAATCAAAGGTTTTTTGCGTTACGATCAACTAGTTAATCTTAAAGCTGAATTAGAACCAGAAGCTGACTGGAATTATTACATACCTTTAATTCAATTCAATCAAGAAGTAGATGAACTATTGCTTTATCTACAATGTTTAGCAACCACAGCAATTCCTCTACCAGAAATTCCCAGTTCCCGTCAGGATATTTTGAGAAGAGTGCAAATAGGATTATTGAATTTATTACCTCAACTGCATAATCGTCCTTTATGGAAAATTTTGACTTGGGAACAGGGTACAGCAGTATTAACAACACCCCTATTACTCAACTGGCTTTATCAATCTATCAATAAAAATACTGCTTCATTGACAAAGCATTTATCCGATTTACTACAAATTTTAACTCAGGAAGCAGTTAATGTTGGAGGTTGGTTAATTCAGCAAGTAGATGGTGCTATACAAACATTATCATGGGAATTAATTCCAGCAGTTTCGGAATTGCGTTCAACATCGCCAACTCTTCAATTAAATGAATCAAATCCTGTAGAAGAATTACAAGTTATTCTATTAGATATTCAAGATAATAATCAATTAGATATTCCATTTACAGCAGTTCGTGCTTTTCAAGAGGTTAAATTAGACAAATTACTGCGATTATATGCACTTATTTGGTGTTTACCAGAATCAGAAAATGGCTGGACTTTATTACTAATTTTGAAAGCTATTAATGATAATCAATCAGCTTCTAGATTTACATTACGAGTCAGCGATCAAATAGAGGTTTTAGATGAAGAAGAACTGATTACTAACAATAATAATTATATATATACTCAAGTAGAAGGAAATTATGATGATAAATTTTTAGCAACTGTTATTTCAGATACAGGAGAAAGGCTAGTCTTTCCACCATTTGAATTTATTAGAGAATAATAATCAGAATTTACAACAATTACAATACCCAGTTGGTGCCGTACACTCCCCAGTCTTATTTGTAGTTTTTAATTACTCAAAGTGTCACACACCCTACAAGAAAATATGTGTGAGTTCCCGCCATTCCTAATCATATTTATTATTACCTTTAAAGGTAGTAGAAATTTTCTAAAATATTAATTAACATACTCTAGTAAAATCCAACAGTGATATCAAATCCGTTGGCATAGGAATTATATGTATGTTTTTTTAAGCTCGGGGTGCGGAGGTACGCGCAGAGGGAGGCAGAGTTTTTTTAGGTAATTTTTAATTCCGATGTATCCGCAAAGGATATGATTTTTCCATTCTCTGTTCCTCATTCCTATGTTTTTTAAATAAAACTTAAATTTATAATTACCAATTTTCATTATGAGAGGAAACGTTTTTGAATTAAAGGTAACAAAAATTGAATCAGTTTGTATTTTTGAATTAAATTGGGGAGCGGGGAAGAAAATTACGGTAAATTTACAGTATCCCAGTTTACTTAATAATTACTATGAACAGTGGAAAAAAGCTTATTTAAGCTACTATAGAGACTTGCGAGCCAGAAAGACTGCCAGTGGAAAGGGAACTGTCAAAAAAGATTATCGCAGTCAATTGGTAAATACGCAATCTAAATTGTTATATGAATTTCATCGTTGGTTATTTAGTCCCGAATTAATAGAAATTCGTCGTGAAATTGCTAATTCTGTCAATTATCTTGGTGATAAACAAAAAGAATGGATTGATGTATTTTTAACTTGTACCCCCACAGAAATAGCACGTTTACCGTGGGAAACTTGGGAGATTGGAACTGATTTAGGAATACCTAAAAGAATACGTATCGCTCGCAATCCTGCCAATATTCGTAATGATAACCTTCGTCCCCTACACCGTAAAATTAGAATTTTAGCAATTTTGGGAGACGATACTGGTTTAAATTTTGATTCGGAGAAAGAAGAATTAAATAAATTTAAGTCAATTGCATATGTGAAAGTTATTGGTTGGACATTCAAAAAGGATATTGATGAATTAAAACAAGAAATAGTCCAAAATATTGCTTCAGTTGATGGTTGGGATATATTATTTTTTGCAGGGCATAGTAATGAATCAGTTTTAACTGGTGGTGAATTAGGTATTGCTCCTAATGCTTCAATATTCGTTTCGGAAATTGAAGATGCTTTAAAAGTTGCGAAAAAAAGAGGACTTCAATTTGCAATTTTTAATTCTTGTAGCGGTATCAACATCGCAGAATCATTAATTAACTTGGGTTTAAGTCAAGTTGTAGTAATGCGAGAACCGATAAATAATAGAGTAGCGGAGGAATTTTTAAAACAGTTTCTTAGAAGCTTCTCTGAATACAAAGATGTTCACGAATCATTATTAGATGCAAGTCAATTTCTTCAACAACAAGAAAACCGTCTTGCTTATCCTTCCACATATATAATTCCGTCATTATTTCGTCATCCAAATTCAGAATTATTTCGTATTCAACCTTTTGATTTATGGTCAATTATAAAACAGTGGCTACCAACATCAAAGGAAGTAAAGTGGGTTGGCTTATTTTTGTTAATTAGTTTATTTCCTCCTTTACAAACATTCCTATTAGATTCACGTCTTTTTATTCAGGCTGTATATCGTCAAATTACTGCACAAGATTTATCACATCATAAACCGAATGTTTTACTTGTTCAAATTGATGAAAAATCATTAAAAGCAGCTAAAAGTAAAGAACCAAAGCAATGCAAAGAAATCGCAGACAAATTCCAAGAAAAATTCAGAAGTTATCCGATAGATTATTGCTATATGGCAAATATTATCCAAGAGACTGGAAAATTAAATCCTAAAATAATTGGGATTAATTATATTTTGAGTGAAGTCGATGAGCATCTCAATAAAAGTCAAATACTTAATCAAGCAATTCAAAAAATAAACAATAATAAAAATACCCTAACTGTATTTGCTTATGGTCAAGAATATGAAGATGATTATAGAGATGAAGTAAATTCAAAAATTGCCGATTCAAATCTAAATTTTAATGGAAACGTTTATGGATATGATTGGTATATAGACTTGCCCAAAAATAAATATTGTTATAGAGATAATCAATGCCCATTTAGTTATGTAATAGCTTTGACTAATGAAATAAAAAAGCCAGAATTAATTAAATCTCCAAGTCAGTTAGGGTTTCACTATTCAGTCGCTAATTTTATTGAAAATAAACGAGATAATAATTATACAATTAATTTTTTATATCAAACTTCTCTTCAGCCTATTACTAGTTTTTCTCACAATATTTTTCAAATGTGGTTTCATCCAATAATTGATTTTTCTATTCCACATAAAATAATTTATAAAACTATATCCGCTTGTGAGTTATTAAAAAGTTGTGAAATTACCTCTAATAAACAAAATATACTCAATAATATTAATCAAAAAATAGTTATTATTGCCCCTGGTGTATATAGGGATATGGATAAATACGAAAATCTTGCTCAGTCCAATACAAATTTACCTTTAGCTATTGCTTATTGGCGTGATAAAACTGGTTGGAATGACTTTTTTCGTGGGAAAAATACTTTTACTACTGGTGAATATCATGCATATACAATTCATCATTTTATTAACAGAAATTTGGTCATACCAATACCAGATTGCGGGATGATTTTACTTATATCGATTTTAGGTAAATTTATCAAAATACAATTATTAGCATATCCTAAATATAGAATAATATTATCAAAATATTTAGCACTATTAATATTGGCTTATATCTTTTTTTCAGTCATTATTGCTCTACAGATTTATATCACTGCAAGAGTATTAATTCCTTTGTTACTTCCTTCTATCACTTTATGGAATTATATTCGTTTTGAATTAAAAACACAGATTAAAACAACAAATATTGATTGAATTTATTCTTTTATACTAATCATAATAATATCATTTTTATCTAAAAAATAATAAAAATATTGTAGCTTTTAAGCCTCGTTATTTTGATTATATTATTTTATGTTTAAAAATGTAATATATCAGAGCAAAACGTTATGTTTAAGCTAGATAATTTTCGTAATTTATTATTATCAATAGTCATTTTTGGTTCATTAGAAATGCCCATAAAAGCGGCAATCAGACCACAATCTAATACCCATCCACATCAAAGACAAAATACGTATTTAGCAAAATCTGTATCTGAGACTGTTGAGGACGTAAAACGAAAGAAAAAGAGAAAAGCTGGAAAAGGCCCAACCTGTCTAATTGTACCCGGAATATTAGATGAACCCGATTCCAAAGTTAGAGAAACTCAAGAAATATGGAGTTTAAATCCGTTATTTTTGTGGCATATTAAAACAGGAAATGTTACAAAAATTGAGTTATTTCAAAAAGGTAGTAATGAAGCTTTCTGGATTAGAGAGATTCCTGAAGGAGAAACATCCTTTGTATACGATGGCGAACCTCTAAAGCCTGGTTATTCCTACGAATGGCGAATAATTGCTAACATTCCCTTTCCGATGAAAAGCATTACTGATGAATTTAAAGTAATGGATTCTCAAAAACGCTTACCGATTACAATTAGGTTAGCGTTATTAGAAAATCGTCTTAAAAAAGAAGGAGCAGATGCTGAAAAAATCGCTTTGGAAAAACTCAGTTATTTTGCTCAGAAAGAATTATGGTCTGATGTAATCGGTGAAATTTTTAAAGTTAAAAATCCTTCTGTAAAACTGAAGGAAGAACAGGATAAATTACTATCTTCTGATTACTGTAATTAAACTGCAACTCGGGTATCTGTTAACTCATCTAAAGGGAGCATCTCGCTCGCTAGCTAGCGAGCTAGATGCATTCCTAACTACTCACAATTATCACGG
>DESS01000273.1:4239-5081 GCA_002361335.1 Richelia sp. UBA3308 | reverse complement strand
CCCATCCCCCCATCTCCTCATCTTCCACTTACGAGGTGAAATATCTCATGTCCGTGCCGCCACTGCGCCTATATAATAACTTCGAGACTTTTTTTAGTGGCGAGGTGATTGTTCATGCAAGTGCAGTCATCGCACCAGGGGTGATAATGCAAGCGGCTCCCAACAGTAAAATAATTATTGGTTCTGGTGTTTGTATTGGTATGGGGTCAATTCTCCAACTCGATGCAGGAACTTTAGAAATAGAATCAGGAGCAAATTTAGGAGCCGGTTTCCTGATGGTTGGCGCAGGTAAAATTGGAACAAATGCTTGTATAGGTTCTGCTACAACTGTGTTTCGTTCTTCCGTGGAACCAGGAAAAGTAATTCCAGCCGGTTCGGTTATCGGAGATAGCAGTAGATCTTTGAGCGAAACTTCTACAAAGGAAATTAATGGTAAACCCAAGCGGCCTGTGTTACCTGTAGCTGAAGAAGATAGGGAAACTCAAGGAAAATCTCCTTCCCCTACTCCTTCAATTACCCCAACTCCTCCCGTCACCCCTTCACCTCGCCCTTACGTTAATCCATCTCCAATTTCTTATTTTTCTCCCGTTAAAGATTCAATTGAGGGAAATTCAAGGCAGGATGATTGTGCAGAAGAACCCATAAATAGAGAAGGATCAATATTAGAAGAATCAACAGTAGAAGAATCAACAGAAGAGCCTGCCAATTTAAATTCAAATGGCGTTGGGAATCATATCTACGGACGAACAAATATCAAAAGTCTGTTGGTAACTTTATTTCCCCACAGACAATCTTTGAATACATCTCTATCTGAGGATGAATCTCAAGAATGATCGATTAAA
>DESS01000273.1:0-4163 GCA_002361335.1 Richelia sp. UBA3308 | reverse complement strand
TGGTGAATGGTGAGTAGTGAGTAGTGAGTAGTGAGTAGTAAAAATATTACAAGCACTCGGTACTTGGTGGACTACTAGTAAACTAGCAGATTATTTATTTATAGTCAGGGTAGAGTTTTTTAAGAAGAATATTACCCACTTGCCGCCGATATTTTTCGATTCCACCTTCATCTGGAATCGAAGCTAGGATGAAGTGTAAGGTGTAAATTCATATGTTTATTTTTATCCTTCACTTTTTGTAGTCCGATTGGAGCATTGGGAATAGTAATGCATTCGTATAATCAAACTTCCTCACAGAGTCGAGATATCAAAGGTGCTGCTTTAGGATTGGTATCTACCCTTAGTTTCCCTGCCATCGTGGGAACGGCGGATATGATGCTTAAATCTGCTGGGGTTCACTTAATCGGATACGAAAAAATTGGCGGGGGGCATTGTACCGCTGTTATTCGCGGAGGAGTCGCTGATGTACGCTTAGCGATAGAAGCTGGCGAACAAACTGCCCAGCAATTCGGACAGTTTATTTCTAGCTTAGTTATACCGCGTCCCTATCCTAATTTAAATTTAGTGTTACCAATTATCAGCAAAATAGGTAATATTGCGGAAGGAGAGACCTACAGTAAATTGAGCAATCAAGCAGTTGGTTTGGTTGAAACAATCGGTTTTCCGGCGATGGTAGGAGCCTCTGATGCCATGCTTAAATCAGCAGATGTGCAGTTAGCTGCTTATGAAAAAATTGGCTCGGGTTTGTGTACTGCGATCGTTCGCGGTTCTGTAGCAAATGTAGCAGTAGCCGTAGAAGCGGGAATGTACGAAGCAGAGCGCATAGGAGATTTAAATGCCGTAATGGTGATACCTCGTCCGTTGGATGAATTAGAACAAACCTTGCCAGTGGCAAATTGTTGGATAGAAGAGCGTCAACCAGTAAGATTACCAATTAACATTAAAGAGCAAGTCGGAGAAGCAGAATTATTGGAATTGCCTGATTTAAACAAGTTTCCCGAAAAAATAGTCGAAGAAGTACAGATACAGGAAGTTAAAAAATTAGAAATGGGCGAGTTGGAATTAGATTAGAATATTGGGCATGGGGCATTAGCTATGGGGCATGGGGCATGGGGCATGGGAGATTAGTCTAAATTATTATTTATATTTTTGAGCTACTATAGATTGTCTGGGAATACCGCCAGTAGTTTACCAAGGAAACGAAGTCCTAGTAATATTTTTACTACTCACTATTCACTAGTCACTACTCCCTGACCTCTACCAGTCAATTTTGGTTTGCTCAAGTACTAGTTTTGATGATAACTTCTAATTTCCATAAATAAAATACCGAATTTTGAATAAAAGGCATAGATTTTTATCTATATAATGCCTCATGTTTTTTCATGGGTGGAATCTGTTTTCAACTTCATTCTTCGGTAATACTTATAGATATATCTATGAAAAAGCATCTTTCTATAGGTGCTTCTTTATGAAACCCTATTAAACACGATTAGAGGATAATCACCATTGAATCAGGCGACGCTGCACCAGTTAAGAGTCTTTGAAGCAGCGGCACGACACGGTAGTTTTACTCGTGCTGCCGAAGAGTTGTTTCTCACTCAACCCACCATTTCCATGCAGATAAAACAACTGACAAAATCGGTGGGAATCCCTTTATTTGAACAAGTTGGTAAACGCCTGTATCTTACGGAAGCAGGACGAGAATTATTTGCTACTTGCCAAGAAGTTTTTAATACTTTGGCTCAATTTGAAATGAAAGTAGCGGATTTAAAAGGTTTAAAACAAGGACAATTACGTTTAGCGGTAATTACCACAGCTAAATATTTTATACCACGTTTATTAGGCTCATTTTGTCAACTTTATCCGGGAATTGAAATTTCTTTACAAGTAACAAATCATGAAGGTATTTTGGAAAGAATGACAAATAATCAAGATGATTTATATATTATGAGTCAAATTCCAGAACATCTTGATATAAATTATGAAGCATTTTTAGAAAATCCTTTAATAGTTTTAGCACCAGTTAATCATCCTTTAGCTGAGGAAAAGAATATCCCGATATCAAAGTTGACAAATGAAGCTTTTATCATGCGCGAACCGGGTTCTGGAACGAGAAGGGCAGTGCAAAAGTTGTTTGATGAAATGAATGTAGAAGTAAAGGTAAAACTAGAATTAGGTAGTAATGAAGCGATAAAACAAG
Organism: Richelia sp. UBA3308; assembly: GCA_002361335.1. Classification (GTDB taxonomy): domain Bacteria; phylum Cyanobacteriota; class Cyanobacteriia; order Cyanobacteriales; family Nostocaceae; genus Rivularia. Next base: position 1,963 of record DESS01000273.1, on the reverse strand, counting down.
CAATTGCCGGTGGTTTAGGAATCTCAATTTTATCTCGTCATACCTTGATGCCTCATACAGATGATTTAACAATTTTAGATGTAGAGCATTTTCCTATAAAACGTAATTGGTACATGGTTTATCCCAATGGAAAACAGTTATCAATTGTTGCCCGTACTTATTTTGAATATTTACTAGAAGCTGCCAAGCAATTTGCTTCGGAAACTACTTTGTATGGCAATAAGAAATAAGGCGTTGCTGAATTCGGGTGTGAATTTAAATGTAGAGACGCTCATAGTATCGCGTCTCTACATTGTGGGGGATAAGGAAATTTTAAATCCCCATCCCAATTCCAGCCTTCTTCCTTGGTTTTAAATCCTTTTCGGTTCTTCCTTCGTAAATTTGGATTACTTAAGCAAACAAAGAATCATCTACCGCAAATAAACCATCATCAAACTTGAGGAACTCGATATCAATCAAGGTATCTGTACCGATATCCGAACCGTTAACGGTAAAGTTGTCAGTTGAACCAAGAATAGTAAAGTGGGACTGATTACCGCTATACTCAACCACATCGCCATTTACTTGATATTCATGACCATCTAAATCGGTAAATTTAGTCTGACGGTTGTTACGATTAACTTGTTGTTTACCATCAAAGAGGTTATCTTCTGCGTTACCAATAAATCTGTCGTTACGGCTGGTTCCGATGACGTTTTCAATTGTGGTTAAAGTATCGTTCCATTTCAGAGGACTATTATTAGAGGAATGTTGAGCGCCTCTTTGAGATAAATTCACATCTAAACCAGCAACAGTTGCCAATACACCATTGAAAGTTAAGTCGGAATAGTCAGCCGTATCAATACCATCTTGTCCCCTAAGAGTGTCGTTACCTAAACCACCGTTGAGAATATCATCACCCTTACCACCGCGAATTAAATCGTCACCGCGCTTACCAAACAGCACATCGTTATCTTGGCCGCCACCAATCTCGTCATGTTTACGACCACCAAAGATAGTATCATTACCCCTACCGCCTCGGAGTTCGCTGAATGTACCGTCAAAATCATAATAGCGGTCAACTCGGTCAGCAGCAAGAACGTCATTGCCAGCACCACCACGAATAATATCGCCACCGCGACCGCCTTCTATGGTGTCGTCGCCTCCGCGACCTTCCAGGGTGTCGTCGCCATTTATACCTCTGATCAAATCACGACCTGGTGTTCCTATTAGTTTATCAGATTTGGTGGTACCGTTAATTTCATTGGGTGGGGTGATGCCGTTAATTGTCACTGAAACGGTTGCAGTATCGGTTCCACCGTTACCATCGTCGATGGTGTAGGTAAAGCTGTCGATCGCTGTTTCTGTGTCGTTGAGAGATTCAAATTGTCCGTTGGGGTCGTAGTCAAAGGTACCGTCGGAGTTGAGTGTGAGTAATGCGCCGGAAGCTAGAGTAATTTGATTGTTTACATCAGCAGCATTACCGTTAACTTCTGTGACAGTAAAGATGTCGCCGTCGGGGTCGTTGTCGGCACCGTTACCGTTATCGGCGAATACGCTACCAGTTAAAGCATTGTCTTCGTCGGTTGTTACAGTATCGTCTACTGCATCGGGGACAGTATTCTCCTTTATGCCAAATACTACATAGCTTTGTCCAGAGTATGAACCATTGGGGTCTGCATAGGAAGCACCAATAATAAAGTCGTCTACTCCATCACCATTAACATCTCCAGCATTGCTGACAGAACTACCCGAGCGGTCAAATGGATTAATACCGTTAAGTATAAAACCGTTAGTACCGTTTAGAGCGGATAACTCAATAGTTCCACTAGAACCAATATCACTATCACCAAATACTACATAGGTTTGTCCTGAACCATTGGGGCCTGCACCAGAAGCACCAATAATTAAGTCGTCTACTCCATCACCATTTACATCTCCGGCATTGCTTACAGAACTAGCCGATCCATTAAGTACAAAGCCG
>DESS01000401.1:2384-10821 GCA_002361335.1 Richelia sp. UBA3308 | reverse complement strand
TTAGAAGCAATGTTTGGGTTAACTGAGTGGCAACAAACTAAATTTTATCAGGAAGTAAAGCTTGAGGGAAAGCTTGAAGGAAAACTTGAGGGAAAACTTGAGGGAAAACTTGAAGGAAAACTTGAAACAATCCCTCGGATGTCAAATATGGGATTAAGTGTTGAACAAATTGCTCAAGCACTTGATTTAGAAGTTGAAGTTGTCAGAAAAGCTATTGAAAAACAAAATGGGGGACAATCTTGAGTATCAATCCTCAAGCAAAACCAACCCCACGATTACCTTTAGACCAAATTAACACTTCACCATTTTGACCCCCAGCAGCAATTTTATTACCTTGGGGATGCCATGCAATGCAAGAAAAACCGTTGTTAGCACCTTGGAGAACTTGCGTTACGTTTTTCGCTTTTTTCCACAAACAAAGCCAACCGTCAGCACCAGCAGAAGCAAGCATTAAGTTATCGGGTGCAAATTCGATTGCTTCTACAATATCGCTATGATTGCTTAATACAGTCGCATCCCAACCCGAAGATGCATCATCTTGTTTTTCCCAGACAACTATACCTTCTGCGCTAGAAGATCCGAGCAATGGTTCTTTTTTAGATGTAGTCACTTTTGACCAAGCTAAATGACGAATTTTACCTGGAAAACCACGCATTAACCAAGGTTGGGTTTAAAGTATATTATTCCAATTTAAATCAAAGTCGCTAGATTTAATAGTTTTCATTTGTACTTTTAAACTAAATAAGAAGTAAGAATTTAGAATTTAGAATTTAGAATTTAGAATTTAGAATTTAGAATTTAGAACGAATAAAATGGCGGAATATAGCATTTATTAACCAACCGAGGTACAGCTTCACCTCACCCCAATAAAGCTGTGCTTTATCTCCCCTCTCCGATGCTTTGGAGAGGGGTTGGGGAGCCACTGCGTTGGGCGGGTTCCCCGACTTGTAGCAAGTGGCGTGGTGAGGTTTTGAGGTATACATCAATAGACTGGGAAAAGCTATAACTATTAATCAAAGTTAAGCCATACAAGCGAGAAAATCTTTCTTCAACTGATTTTCATCTAAATCGCGACCAATAAACACCAGTTCATTCTTACGTTGTTCACCTTCCTTCCATAAACGGTCTGGTTTCCCATCTAATAACATATGTACTCCTTGGAATACAAACCTTTCATCTTCTCCAGCAATATTTAAAATACCTTTCATCCGGAAAATATCGGGACCTTTAGTTTGTAATAAATTACCTAACCATAGATTTAACTTATCCCCATCTAATTCACCTTTTTCCACCAAAGCTATAGAATAAACTGTCTCATCATGTTCGTGAGCATCTTCGCTTAAAAAATCTGGGTCAATTTCCAAAGCTCTATCTAAATCAAAAGCTTTCACTCCTAAAAGCGCATCCATTTCTAACTCAGAATTGCGAGTACGGTAGATTTTTGCCATTGCATTCATTCCCCGTATTCTATTTTCTAATTCTTCAAGTTGTTCTGGGGCTACTAAATCAGTTTTATTAAGTAAAATTACATCAGCAAAAGCAATTTGTTCTTGAGCTTCATCTGCATCCCAATGTTGCCAAATATGCTTGGCATCAACTACTGTAACTACAGCATCTAAATTCAATTTTTCTCGCATATCCTCATCTACAAAGAAAGTCTGAATTACAGGTGCGGGGTCTGCTAGTCCAGTAGTTTCAATTACTAAATGGTCAAATTTATTACGGCGCTTCATTAAATTAGCAATAATGCGAATCAAATCACCACGTACCGTACAGCAAATGCAGCCATTATTCATTTCAAAGATTTCTTCATCAGCATCGATAACCAATTGATTATCAATTCCCACTTCTCCAAACTCATTGACTATCACCGCGACTTTCTTACCATGTTCGTGGGTGAGAATCCGGTTAAGTAAAGTTGTTTTTCCCGCTCCTAAATAACCAGTGAGAACGGTTACGGGGACTGTATCTAAAGCTTGAGCAGTCATCCTTATTCTCCGAGACAATGAAAATCATTCTCGTAATATGGTACTGCATTACCTTTAGATAGAAGCTTACTTGAATAATAAAATTTGTAATGCATTACTTAAAATGATTCTATTAATCAATTTTTTAATTCCTAATTCGCCGTGCGGAAGCCTTTAGTATTTCTCAACAACCGCAAACCACTCAATGTTACCAACACTGTAGAGCCTTCGTGTCCAATTACTCCCAAAGGAAGATTGATACCAGTGGCAAAATTGGCAACTAGTAATAAACCAATACTGGACAAAGCAAAGATAATGTTTTGTTTGATAACCCTAATTGCACGACGACCGAGATCAATTGTAGCAACTAATTTTTCTAAACGGTCTGCCATTAATACAATGTCCGCTGTTTCTAAAGCGATATCGCTACCTGTAGTTCCCATCGCTATTCCCACGGATGCTGTTGCTAAAGCAGGAGCATCATTTATACCATCTCCCACCATTGCAACTGTTTGGTATTGTCTTTTTAAGCGACGAATTACAGTTACTTTGTCTTCCGGGAGTAATTCGGCGTAAACTTCGGAAATACCCAACTGTTGGGCAACATAGCTTGTGGTTAATTGGCGATCGCCACTGACGACGATAATATTTTGAATGCCGATTTGTTTTAAGCGCTGAATAGTTTTTGCAGCTTCAGGACGTATTGTATCCGCAACAGCGATAATTCCTAATATGTTCTCGCTCTGAGCAACCCAAACGATTGTTTTACCTTGTGTTTCTAATTTTTGGCTTTTGGCAACTAAATTTGCTGGTAGATCGGAATCTGATTCAATAAATTTAGCATTACCAACTTTTATATCTATAATATCTATTTCCTCAATTTCACCACTAATACCAAAACCTGTATGAGAAACTACGTTATAAACAGGTGCTAAAGTCAAATTTTTATTCTTAGCAGCTTGGACGATTGCTTTACCAATGGGATGCTCCGAATAAACTTCTACCGCAGCAGCAACTGATAGAATTTGGTTTTCATCCCCATCAACTGCGATAATATCCATAACTTGGGGTTCTCCAGTGGTGAGAGTTCCGGTTTTATCAAAGGCAATTGCTTTAACTTTACCCACCAATTCTAAAACCGCTCCTCCTTTAAATAAGATACCCCCGCGCGCTCCATTGGCAATTCCCGATAATAATGCAGGCATGATAGCAGCCATTAACGCACAAGGAGAAGCCACTACTAAAAAAATTAAAGCTTTGTAAATAGTTGTTTCCCAATCCCAATTAAAAATAAAAGGTGGTAAAACCGCTAATAAAATACCGCATACTACTATTACTTTGGCGTAATTGCGTTCTAAATTTTCTACAAAGATTTGAGATGGTGGTGCTTCGGTTTGAGCTTGCTTTACTAAGCGAATTACTCTTTGAATCAAACTACTTTCTGGTGGTTGGTGAACTCTGAGTATCAAAGCTCCCGTACCGTTAATAGTTCCTGCAAAAACTTCATCCCCAACAGTTTTTTCTACAGGTAAAGATTCTCCAGTGATAGAAGCTTCGTTAAGATTGCTCGCACCTTGGATAATCACAGCGTCGGTAGGAATCAATTCTCCCGGTTTAACCAAGATTTCGTCATTGATAGCTAATTTATCAATAGCAACCTGTCTTTCCTCACCATGCAATATTAGCCTCGCAGTATCCGGTGTCAATCCCATCAAACTGCTAATAGCGTTATTTGTCCTTTGCATAGCGTAACCTTCCAACGCACCACTAATAGCAAAAATCAGAATTAACACCGCACCATCAACAATCAGATGATATTCCCGTCGCCAAAGTCCTAAAAATGCAGCCCCCAAAGCTGCTACTATCATCAATAAATCAACATCGAATTCTTTTTCCTGAAATAGAGTCGTCAATCCTTCCTTGGCACTTTCGTAACCCCCAATTACATAAGCTGCACACAAAATTAGTAAAGCCAATCCAATCCAACTAAACTGCAAACACAACCAACCGAAGAGTAAAAGTACAGCGCACATCATTGCTGCTACAGCATCTGGGTGTTCCGAAATCAAGTTTCTAAAATCAGTTTTTCTCAAGGAATAACTAGTCATGGTTCAGAATCAGCGAATAAATTTGATTCTTACTCTAAACCTTGACATTAGTGTCAATGTCAATATCAGGTAAAGAGGTTCGTAGTTGCGCTTTAGCGCCAAATATTTAGGGAGAGACGCTATTGTGTATAAATAAATTTCCGGCGTTGCTGTTGGGAAAATATGAAAATATGGTTTCACATTGAAAGAGGCGTAGCAGTGCTACGTCTCTACACGGGTTTCATTTTTAATACAAAATGTAATCAACCATAATTCATTACCTAATTCAGTAACGCCAAATTTTCCCTCAGAATTTGTGGGACAGACCACTAGTAGTTCACCACATTGATTTTGATGGGTTTATAGTTCTTCAAATCTAATTTTAACCTTAATCTGTTGGCGCTAAAGCGCAACTACGAACCAATAAAATATGATTGGTTTTACCGCATAACTGCTTATAGGATAAATATTGACCTTAACATTAATGTCAAGGTTTAAAATATTTGTATGACTCAAAAATCTGAAAATAATACCGCTCACATGAATCCGAGCGAAAATATAAAAAACCAATACCTAACAATCAAACAGCTAACTCAAGAAGTTGGTGGTGGTTTGACTCCCCGAATGGTGAGACATTATCACAAGTTAGGTTTATTACCTGAAGCAGAACGCTCTGAAGGTAACTATCGCCTTTATACTGACAATAACGTGCAATATTTACGACTAATTATTGCACTGAAATCGCAGGGTTTTCAACTAGACCACATTCAAAAATTATTAGCAAATAATCCCGAACCAGATAACTTAGACAACTTAACTGCTCAACTACAGCAGCAATACCAATCTGTTATCGAACAATTATCACGATTACGAAAAACAGCATCCGCTTTAGAAGGTTTGTTAGGTAGAGATAAACATTGTCAACATATTCAAGCAGAAGCACTCGCACAATTACAACATTTAGAAATAGAATCTAGTTTGGGGACTAAAAAATTAGAAAAACTCTGGGAAGGTTTAGACGCAGCTGTAGAAGCTCATCCGGAAGACTTCAACGAATCGTTACAGCAGTTATTACCGGATTTATCGAATAAAAATGAAATTGAAAGAGATTTACTAAGCAAACTAGTCTTAGCTTCTGGTGATGTTAGTTTAGTAGACTTTATCCGATTGAGTCAAAGTGCGATCGCGTCTGCAAGAAATGCTCTGAAAAATAACTGTGAAATAGTTGTAGACATTCCCCCAGTTTCTGCTGCTCTTGACCATACCAGAGCAACACATTTAGGCACAAAAGTCAATATATTAATCAATGACCCCCATGTTTACAGTGCTTCAGAAGCCGAAAACCAATTTTGGGAACATCAAGTATGGCGCGAGGGTTTAAAAAAGTTAACTCCTGGCTGTATTTTAATTATCGGTTATGCGCCATCAGTATTAATATCAGCTTTAAAACTTATCGAGCAAAAACTGCTGTAACCTTCTTTAATTATCGGAATACCCATCGGGTTTAGTCATGCTCCAGAAGCCAAGGGTTGGTTAATGGCTTCTGGTGTTGATTATATTACTACCGTTGGTACTGTTGGTGGGGGTTTTTTAGTCGCAGTTGCGCTTAATAGTTTAATGGAGTCCTTGATTGAAAAACCATTATGTCATTGTTATTTGGGGAAAGGGGATTAATCTTTTCTAGAGCTTCTTCTGAGTCGAGGTGAGGTTGGCGCATAGTCCTGTTATATACATGTAGATGGCTGGTATTGATTTTAACTATGCGACTTGGTTTTTGGTAAATTTTAAGATTTTGTTTCTGCTAGAGGACGTACTGTAAGTACGGCATCGGTAGGTAATTTTTCTACTGCGGATACCGGAACGCTAAAAACTGCCATAGAATCACCTGTAGCGTTGAAGACTTCTAGTATATAACCATCTTCTCCACCACTAGGATGAGTCACGTTATCAATCAGCATAACCACATCTCCACGCTTGAGATTGTGTTCCGGGATGTCACGACTAAGAGCAACATATTGATAGAGTTCTAATTTCATGATGGCTGTTATTTTTTGGGTTTGAGAGTGATAAAGCGAAAATTCCCGTCATGCTTTGATTGTAGCCAAATAGTGATAACTGCTAAATCGCGGTTATTAATTCCTTGTAGATTGCCTTCTACTATGTAAAATGTTCCATATTCATTTGTATTTTCTTCTATTGCTTCATTAGTAGCAGCTAGTTGTCGAATAGCTAATAATAATTCTTCTGGATTTTCTTGTGTAAATCCTGCTTGAGCCAAAAATTTTGATTTATCATCTTTTATTCGAGGTACGAGAAGATAGCGGGTTATTTTATCTTCTGGGATTATGGAATCCGAAGGTAGTTGCAATGTAATTGAAGCCCCCTGTTTTTTAATTTATGCGGCTATTTGTTCGGTTACAATTTATAGTTTTTCTACATCTATTTGTCCTGAAATTAGTTTGGGCACAGCAGCCAAGCGGCGGTTAATGGCTTCTGGTGTAGATTATATTACCATCGTTGGTACTATTGGTGGGGGTTTGTTAGCTGCAGTTGCGATTAATAGTTTAATGGAGTCTTTGATTGAGAAACCATTATGTCATTGTTATTTGGGGAAAGGGGATTGATTGGAAGTAGTTGTAAAAGTCTTATTCTATGCGCTATAAGCATCACCTGGAAACTTACTGATACTAGTAGTTCCAGGTGCGACTATATCAGCTTTAGCTAGTCCGTAATTAGAAAATGTGTATTTAATAATAAACATTTTGGATTACTATACCGGAAAAGGTAAAGATACCTTCCGGGGTTTTATAGTATCTGAGCAGAGAATGCGATCGCATTATAGGTAGGTACCGTAAAAATAATTATTTTATAGGGGTTTGACGTTGCTAAACCCCTACATCAAAGGAATATTCGCAATATACGGTTGAGTTATTGAGAACGTGACAATGGCAAACGACAGGTAGAGGTGTATTGAGAGTGATCTGAGAGAGTGCCATCACACTATTAGACATCTCCGAAAAAGAATGTAGAGACGCGATATATCGCGTCTCTACAAGGTTTCTGGATGACGTATATTTAATTTGCGGAGATGTCTACTATTAAAGATGTTATTTCTAACTTATGCCTATGATTAAGTTACACAATCTTGATTGATAAGTTAGACAAAAACTGATAGTCGTTAAAAACACTAGATCGGTGATGCGTAGGGAGAATCAAACTAGGGCTACGAAATGTATCGCCTATACTAAACCCTTTGTATCCCAAACTAGCTGTCGCATTGGCACCTATTCCTAAAACAGTTGATATATCAGCAGAAGGCTTGCCAGTTAAATTAATTGTATAGGATTCCCCAGCACGTAAATAATCTGGAATTTTGATTCTTAAGTAACTGTAAGTTCTACCATCATTAGGATTGGGATCACTATCATGATATGAAATGATTCCATTAGCAATGAAGTTAAAACCACCAACCATCATAGTTGTTGTTTGATTTACAGTAGGACCTAAGCCTACTTTAAAGTCTATTCCTGTGGTTTTCATTGCTGCTTGGATAGGTTTTAGTTGAGGTAAAGGAAGATCTAAAAGATTAAAACTGAAATCTTGAAAACCGTCAGATTTAATTTTATTACCAGATATTCCTTCACCATTTGTATTTACTCCAAATTTTACTAAGCTTCCATCTAAACCACCAACATCAATACTAGCTAAAGGATTAGACCACCATTGTGGTTTATAGGCAAATTCTAAGTTTAATCCTCCGTTTATTTCCATACCGAATCTTGTGTTTAAATTACCATTTTCTAAATCTGAGGCAAATTTTAAGGTAATTATTTCACCTGGTTTAGCAAATTTAGGATGTGAAATTTTAATGTCTGAAACTAAATTAGCATTAAAACCACCCGTACTAAGATAAGCATTAAACTTAGCATCTGCTTTAGAAGAAAGTTCACCAAGCCAATTATTCTCTTTTAAGTTCCAGAAAGTAGGATTCCAATTCAAGCCAGAATCAAAGCCAGGTCTATTCCAAAGACTTTGATTTCTCAGGGTAAAAGAGGCGTTGTCAATAAATGTCGTTGCTAAATTTCCACTGGAAATAGTTGTACCTCCAGCAGGATTTGGTATGGGTTGAAGAGGGGGAAAAGGGCTATAACCATTAATGGGTTCAGGTGTGGGTGTTGGTGAAGGAGTGGGGGTAGGTACAGGTGTGGGTGTGGGTTGAGGACGGGGAAAAGGACTATAACCATTAAGAGACTGCGGAACTTCTATAACCTGTCCTGCATTTATCTTATTGGAGTTGGAAATATTATTGCGTTGAGCGATTAGGTCAAATCCATTTGCATTACCCAAAGTTCTTTGTGCTATGACACTCAATGTATCGTTAGG
>DESS01000401.1:2112-2304 GCA_002361335.1 Richelia sp. UBA3308 | reverse complement strand
TCCTCCAGTTTGTGGTGCTTGTGGAGGTGTTGTTACAGGAGGATTAGGTGCATTAAGGGACTGCGGAACTTCTATAACCTGTCCTGCATTTATCTTATTGGGGTTGGAAATATTATTGCGTTGAGCGATTAAGTCAAATCCATTTGCATTACCCAAAGTTCTTTGTGCGATGACACTCAATGTATCGTTAGG
>DESS01000401.1:0-2016 GCA_002361335.1 Richelia sp. UBA3308 | reverse complement strand
TCCTCCAGTTTGTGGTGCTTGTGAAGGTGTTTGTCCGTAAATCTCTGTTCGAGCGCTTCCACCATTCCAGACAATGCGTCCTTTCTCAAAACCCTGGACGATAACCCCATTACCAATACCAGCCTCACCACTGGTAGGCAAACCTAAACGTCCTCTTTCACCACCTTCTTTCAGGTAATGAGAGCCAATTCCTCCGTAAACAGTAAATATTCCTGATCGTGACTTAATTATTGCCCCACCTTGGAAGTTTTGTCTCGATGCACCGCTTACAGTTGTGTAGCGTTCGGAAGTAGCGTAAGATAAAATACCGCTTGCACCCCCTGCTTGTTGGAGTTTGTTCCAAAAATCACCGCCAACCCAGTAAGACTTATCATTGGCATTGGACTTCATAATTGCTCCCCTACCGTCAGAACCTCCAGCAAATTCTTGGAGAAAACCATTACCTGACGGACGAACATTACTAACGGGAGAACCTAACAGCGATGAACCAACTCGATTAAACGTATTTCGGTAAGTTGAATGAATAGCAGTACCGTCATAGCCTGTGACATTTAATAGTTGTCCTTGCCGGTCTTTAATTATCACTTTATTCTCGGTAGTTATACCAATAAAGCCATTTTCAAAACTTTGATAATGCTTATAACCGTTGAAATTAGATTGTTCATTTCGTGTAGCAAATCCCAAACCACCACTTCGTCGCTCATAGCCACCTGTTAAGCGATAGTTATCTAATATCGCTCCCTGTACTCGATATGGTCCACCTTGGGTTAATTGCCGACCATTTTTTACCGTTAAAATATTAATAACCTTGCCTTGGCTATCTGCAAATTCTTGTACCCATCCACCTGCAACAAATCGAACTTTGCTAGTTGGAGTACCTACATCTTTGCTCCAATAGCTGTAATCATTTTTCCACTGCAATTCTGTTCGATTTGGCGCACCCTGACCGACTAAAGCGAAACTACTAGCTTTTTGGTTGTAGGATGGAGTGACAATCCCATTACGATTCGTCAGTGTACCACCTTCAAATTCCATTGCAAAACTGCCATCATCTTTTTTATAGATGGCTGAAGTTGGTAAACCTAATCCAGAATAAACACCAAATAATCCATTATTTGTGTTGTTATTAGCGAATTGATTGTTCGTATAATAATCGGCGATCGCACCATGCATGATGAACTTACCATGCTGACTCTGATATGTGCTAATCCCATTCTTAAAGAAGGCTCTGCTTACGGGTGTGTTGTAGTAGCTATTCCTAATCGCTGAAGAGTCTGTATAAGTTGAATTACCTATAGATGTATTTGAGAGCCTCAGATTGTAGGTAGTGTTTATACCATTTCCACCTGGATATATTCGGACAAAATAGTTACCTGACGATAAAGGTACGATGATTGACTCTGCTGAGTTACCTGTCAGATTTGAACTTCCCAAGATTTCATTAGCATCTATTTTAGAATTGCGATTGATATCTTGAATCAGTTGCACATCCGCATTTGCTTTTAAACCACTTAAACTTAGCTTGAAATTGCTATTTTGATTAAGAGTAAAGCGGTAATAATCATTGGTATCTGTACTACCAACCCAATCGGTGAAATTTGTTGTTGTTGAACCAACGCTAATTCTACGTGCTGTATTTAGTGTATTTCGAGCTAAATCTGGTGGAGCAAGTGGAGTTGCAGAAACACCTAAGTTGTAATTAGTATTTGTTATTGTTTTGGGGAAAACGCGAATAAAGTAATTACCAGCATTGAGTTGACGGTTAATTGCTTCGCTAGAATTACCGGATTTATAGGAACTGGCAATAATCCAACCATTAGCATTAAGCAACTGCACATCCGCATTTGCTTTTAAACCACTTAAACTTAGCTTGAAATTGCTATTTTGATTGAGAGTAAAGCGGTAATAATCATTGGTATCTGTTCTACTAACCGCATCAGTGAAATTTGTTGTTGTTGAACCAACACTAATTTGACGCGCTCTTGTTCTGCTATTTCCTGCTAAATCTGGAGCGGG
>DESS01000091.1 GCA_002361335.1 Richelia sp. UBA3308 | reverse complement strand
TACAGATAAAAATAGTTTTTTAGCGATTAGATGATCAGCGATCGGCCTTCACCTTTATCTGTTCCCTAAGGGTAGCGCATGCCCCTAGGGCTTACCGCCACAATATCCCGTTGGTGCGTGACGCTACAAAGTTTATTACTTCGTTCAAATTCTTGCGAGAGTACAACACCCTACAAGAAAAACAGATTAGCGTTGCTTCGTATTTGACTATACAATTTACAACTATTTACCTATAAAACTTTCTAAAACCTGGTTTAAAATAACTTTGATTTTGTAATTTTCTATATTGAATTAATAATTACGAATGAAAAAGTCATTTCCTGTAACTCCCTTGAGTTATGCTGTCTCCATCGCTTTACCTGTAGCTGCTTTGTTAATAGCCTTCCAGCCTTTAGGACTTTTGTTACTTAGTCCGCTACAGTGTCAGTTAAGGAGGTGGCAATTACCAGTGTCCCTTCCAACTGAAAAGCTAGATAAATCTACTGAAAAGCCAGGAACGCCACTGGTTGCAATTAAAAAACCGCCTTTTCCCTGTTGTGAAGGTGACAATTCTTGTTTCGACAACCAAATATGGGGAGAAAATGGTCAGCAACCGGATAAAAAAGTTCTTATCAGTTCTTTAGATAATAGTTTGAGATATTTACAAACTAATGCTGCTAAAGCCGCATATAAAAGATATCAGGTATCTGGAATTAGTAGAGAAAGAGTAATCAAAAGTTTACAAAGGTTTCGTCAGTTGCTGATTGAATCTAAATCCGCAGCAGAATTAAATGAAGCTGTTACGAAAGAATTTGTATTTTATCAATCAGTAGGACACGATAAACAAGGAAAAGTTTTATTTACTGCTTATTTTGAACCCCTTTATATTGCCAGTCGCCAACCAACAGTAGAATATCGCTATCCAATTTATAGTTTACCGCCAGATTTGCGGAATTGGAAAAGACCCCATCCCACACGTTTGGATTTAGAAGGTGCTGATGGTTTACAAGGTTCCAAGGGCAAATTAAAAGGTTTAGAATTATTTTGGTTTAAATCCCGCCTGGAAGCTTACATGATTCACATCCAAGGCTCCGCCAAGCTGCGATTGCTCGATGGTACTGAAACAACCGTTGGTTATGCCGGAAATGTTCGTCATAATTATCAAAGCATTGGAAAAGCTTTAATCGACGATGGTGAATTACCATCAAGCGGCGTTACCATGCCGACAATTTTAGAATACTTTGAAAAGGACCCCAAAAAATTAGATGTTTACCTTCCCAGAGATCCTAGTTTTGTCTTTTTTCAAGAAAACAAAGGCGCGCCAGCACAAGGTTCCATTCAAGTAGGGTTAAGTGCCGATCGTTCCATTGCTACAGATAAATCTTTGATGCCTCCCGGTGCATTAGCATTGATTCGCAGTAACTTTCCCTTCGTTAAAGATAACGGCAATATGGAACATCGTATCGTTAGTCGCTACGTTTTAGATCAAGATGCCGGAGGTGCCATCAAAGGCGCGGGTAGAGTTGATTACTTTTTAGGTACTGGAAAAATTGCTGGCGATCGCGCTGGGGTTACTGTTAGTAATGGACAACTTTATTATTTGTTATTGAAAAATCCATCTTGATAAATCATCTACTTTTAGATAGATATTTTTAAATTTATGAAGATGTCTAATAAGTATCGTTTTTCCCGAAATTGTCTAGAGACGTTATATATAACGTCTCTACAAGCCGTCATAATTAATCAAATCCACTAGTATTCCTGACTTTTTAAACATTTTCTCAGATAACTCTTAGGATTACCTCAGTTAACAATCAGTAATTCTTCAGCATCATCCTTGATATTAGTAATCAAGGAAGGGGACACAAAGAATTTAAAGTTATAAAGGTACAAACAAATGAAACTTAATAAATTAGCTGGTTTAGGAATCGCATCAATCGTATTATTTGGTAGTGTTGCAGAATCAGCAGTTAATCCACAATCAGTGCAAGCCCTTGAAGCAAGACAAGTTGCTACAAATAAAGCCGAATTAGTCAATATTAATTTTAGAAACCATCGTAGACGCAGTTTTAGACATCATGGTAGACGTGGTTTTAGACGTGGTTTTAGACATCATGGTAGACGTAGTTTTAGACATAATTTAAGACATAATTCTAGATATCATGGTAGACGCAGTTTTAGACATAATGATAGACAGCATTTGAAGTTTGATAAATCCTTTAGTACTGGTAATGGTTTTGATGAAAAAATTATTCGGGTAAAGCTTTTTTAAATACACTGTAGAGACAGGTAATTCAAGGATAAAACCCCATTACCAAACATTTTCCATTATTCCGGTAAATGTAGAGACGCGATACTATGAGCGTCTCTACAAGCCAATTCGTGGGCAAAGGAGGAGTCTGGCCTACCATTCGCATTTTTCGACTATCGGTAATTTAGCTTGAGTTTTAAAATTTTCGTAATTCGCACCAATTTTGTCATATTGTGTAGACATTCAATTCTTCCTCAAAAAAATTACAATACTATGTCCGGTTAAACAGTTATCAGATTTTATCTGAGTAATAAGTAAGGAGTAATGAGTAATAAGTAATGAGTAATGAGTAATATAGCACTTTGCAAGTATATGAGGTACAATGCTATATTATTAAACTCTTGTGGTACGGGCATCCTGCCCGTTTATGACGTACCTCACCAAGATGAAATATGCTGTAAGTAATTAGTATTCATGAGTAGTAGAATACGTGCCATCTTTTCAATTCGTTTATATAGTAAGTAATTAGCCGGAATTAATATAATTAATTTTTCTAATAATGACTACCATCCTTAACTGGTAGATTTGAGAAAATTGAAACCGAAATCGTAAAAGTGAGAAACTAAGTAAGTAGGCGAGAAAAAATCTCACTATGTAACAAAATGTAAAATAGCTGTATTAGGCTCGTAGTAGCGCTTTAGCGCGCTTAGCGCTACTACGTACAAGTTATAATTTTTCAGACTGAACTACTTGTATAGGAGTAAACTATTTGGTTTAAAAAATAATGAAGCTCTACTATATTCCTACCACACGGGCAGTACGTCCTCGATGGCTGTTAGAGGAAATGGAAGTTCCCATAGTTATTGCTTCGCCTAAGTTGTATATTTAGGAATATTATTTAAAAGCTAAAACTGTTATCCCTTTTGCCTGTTGCCTCTTCCCTCTTGCCTAGCTGTTGTGCATAAAAAATGCACAACAGCTTAATCAATCAGTGTACAAGCACCCTACGAGCTAACAACCAACAACTAACAACTAACAACTAACAATTTTACATTTCTTTAACAACAGGTTTGTTGTCTTGAACTTCGCCAATTAAAACTTTATTTACACAATTGACGAAGATACCATTTTCTAACACACCGGGAATATTATTAAGTGTTTTTTCGAGGTTTTCTGGGTCATTGATGCTATCAAATCTAACATCTACAACCATATTACCTTGATCGGTAATCACTGGACCTGCTTTTTTAACACCCATGCGTATTTCTGGTTTACCGCCGAGTTTGGTAATTGCTTGCATTGCCGGGGTAATTGCCATGGGGATGATTTCTACTGGAACAGCAAATACTTCACCCAAACGACTAACTAATTTACCGCTATCTACAACTACGATAAATTGATTGGCGAGATAGTCTACTACTTTTTCACGGGTATGGGCAGCACCACCACCTTTGATCAAGTTTTTGGAGGGATCAACTTCATCTGCACCATCGATCGCAATAT
This sequence comes from Richelia sp. UBA3308, assembly GCA_002361335.1. GTDB lineage: Bacteria > Cyanobacteriota > Cyanobacteriia > Cyanobacteriales > Nostocaceae > Rivularia. Next base: position 9,084 of record DESS01000091.1, on the reverse strand, counting down.
CAATATGGTCAATGGCATCTAAAGTGGTTAAAGGTATGCCATATTGCTTTGCTAAAACTTCTGATTGGAAAGATGTGGGGATACCAACAATATCTTTTAGCTCCCCAGATTTTAAGCGATCGCCAAGAAATTGAATGGTGAAAGCGGTGGTTGAACCAGTTCCCAATCCAACAATAGAACTTGATTGGACTAAATTTGCGGCAGCTTTACCGACTTCTTGCTTCATCAACTTAACGGGGTCTACTGTTGCCGTCATACCCGAAACTCCTTTGATAAAATGCCTTCCTAATACTACATACTAGTGCTCAGAGGGCTTAGTTCGATAGCTTTCATCAGCAATCTTGATATTTAAGTTAAGGAAAATTACGTAAATGAAGAAACTACACAGTTACTCTTGTTGTCAGTTACAATTGGTAGCATTTTGAGAACAAGTATAATTATGGTTAAATTTATCAGTACGCTTTCATTAATATTTTTAATCCCAGGCTTTCCTGTAACTGCTTATGCTCAACAACAGGAAAATACCCAAAAACAGCCTTATTTAGTAAATATGGAAGCAGAGCAAAAGCAAAATTCGCCACAATCTTCTTCTAATAGGCTAGAAATCAAAGAGCAACAAGCGCAAAATTCACTACAATCTTCTAATGCCATTGAACGAGTAGTTAAAGCTAAATTAATGACTAACTATTCCGACGGCAATTTTTATCCGGAAAGATTGCTCAGCCGGGCTGAGTTAGCCACAATCATGGTAAAAACTTTTCGATTGAATAAAAGAAACCTGCCATCAGAAGATGTACAGGTGGCAGATGTTGCAAATTCTCATTGGGCTTATAACGATATACAAACCGTTTTGAAAACGGGGATCATGAAAGGCTATCGAGGAAATTTATTCTTTCCCAATCAAAGAGTTACAAGGGCAGAAGGTTTGGCAATATTTGGCCAGGCTTATGGTGTATTTCAGTTTACCGATCAAACTGTAGCTGAAATATTAGCTCCCTATTCAGATGCCGAATCAATTCCTAATTGGGCAAAAAAAGCGATCGCTACAGTTGTAGCTGAAGGATTTGTTAATCAACAGACACAAGGTAAAATTTTTCCCCTTAAACCCATGACTCGTGGAGATATCGCTTATTTATTAAGTCAATATTTAGAAAGACAGCAGCCACAACCCGATACACCAATAGTTCCCAAAGGTTCTGTAAATCCTGAAAGTTATTAGTTGATAGTTGTTAGTTGTTAGTTGATAGTTGTTAGTTGTTAGTTGATAGTTGTTAGTTGATAGTTGTTAGTTGTTAGTAGGATTTACGCAACTGGCAATTTTACTCCTAGGGGCACGTGACACTATGCTTGATTTCTAACCAAATAATAAGGTTGGAGTGTCACGCACCAACCGGGATTTTGTGACATTTTCGTAACTAATAGTTACTTATTGATTGCTTAGTATTGCTTTTAAATTGTTACTCGTTACTCGTTACTCGTTACTCGTTACTTCTTCATTCTAAATTCTAAATTCTAAATTCTAAATTCTTCAATAATGCTCACAAACCTTTATTTACGGAAAATATAATTCACAATTCGTAATTAATCGCACTCAATCTCTCCCCATCTCCCGATCCCCGGATCTCCTCCTCTCCCGATCCCCGATCTCCCCATATCCTGATCCCCTCATCTTCCTCTCTTCCCATCCTGCCAAATTCTCATTCCCGTGGGACAATCAATAATACAAATAATTGTAGAGAGGAAAACCCAGTAAATATGCACCTGAGTGAAATTACTCATCCCAATCAGTTGCACGGGTTATCAATTCGGCAACTACAGCAGATTGCCCGTCAAATTAGAGACAAGCATTTACAAACAGTCGCAGCTACCGGCGGACATCTTGGGCCTGGGTTAGGTGTTGTTGAGTTAACGTTAGGACTTTATCAAACCCTGGATTTAGATAGAGATAAAGTTATTTGGGACGTGGGACACCAAGCATATCCCCATAAATTGATTACAGGACGCTACAGTAGTTTCCACACCTTACGCCAGAAAGATGGGGTGGCAGGCTACCTCAAACGGTGCGAGAATAAATTTGACCATTTTGGTGCTGGACACGCTTCTACTAGTATTTCGGCTGCCCTGGGAATGGCCTTGGCACGAGATATGAAGGGAGAAAATTTTAAAGTTGCTGCTATTATCGGCGATGGAGCATTGACTGGTGGTATGGCTTTGGAAGCTATTAACCATGCCGGACATTTGCCTAATACTAATTTACTAGTTGTCCTGAATGACAACGAAATGTCAATATCTCCTAACGTCGGCGCAATTCCCCGCTATTTAAATAAAATGCGGTTGTCTGAGCCGATGCAGTTTATCAAAGATAATCTAGAGGAACAATTTAAGCAGCTTCCTTTTGTGGGTGAGTCTCTGACACCCGAATTTGAACGCATTAAGGAAGGTATGAAGCGGTTAGCGGTTCCCAAGGTAGGCGCGGTGTTTGAAGAACTGGGCTTTACTTACATGGGACCGATTGATGGTCATAATTTGGAAGATTTGATTGCCACTTTCAAGCAAGCGCATAAGATAGCAGGCCCAGTTTTAGTTCATGTGGCGACGATAAAGGGTAAGGGTTATGATATTGCTGAAAAAGACAAAGTAGGCTATCATGCTCAAAATCCGTTTAATTTAACAACGGGTAAAGCTATTCCTTCGAGTAAACCCAAACCACCCAAGTACTCGAAAGTTTTTGCTCATACTTTAGTAAAACTTGCCGAACAAAACCCGAAAATTATCGGTATTACTGCGGCAATGGCTACAGGAACTTGTTTGGATAAACTTCAAGCAAAGTTACCCGAGCAATATATAGACGTAGGAATTGCCGAACAACACGCTGTAACCCTCGCCGCTGGATTAGCTGCTGAAGGTATGCGTCCTGTTGCTGATATTTATTCTACCTTTTTGCAACGCGGTTATGACCAAATTGTTCACGATGTTTGTATCCAAAATTTACCCGTATTCTTTTGTTTAGATCGGGCAGGAATTGTCGGTGCAGATGGTCCCACACACCAAGGAATGTATGATATTGCTTATATGCGCTGCATTCCCAATATGGTAATGATGGCACCCAAAGATGAAGCGGAACTCCAAAGAATGGTTGTAACGGGGGTTAACCATACTCAAAGTCCGATAGCCATGCGTTTTCCTCGCGGTAACGGTTATGGTGTTCCTTTAATGGAAGAAGGTTGGGAACCTTTGGAAATTGGCAAAGGCGAAATTCTCCGCCACGGCGACGATTTATTAATGCTGGGTTACGGTTCAATGGTGAATTCGACGCTACAAGCAGCGGAAATTCTCAGCGAACATGGTATCCAAGCCACTGTAATTAATGCTCGCTTTTGTAAACCTTTGGATGAGGAATTAATTTTCCCCTTAGTAAAGAAAATAGGGCGTGTCGTCACTTTAGAAGAAGGTTGTGTAATGGGCGGTTTTGGTTCCGCAGTTGCGGAAGCCCTCTTAGATGCCGATATCCTAGTGCCCATTAAACGTTTTGGCGTACCCGATATTCTGGTGGATCATGCAAAACCTGATGAAAGTAAAGCACAATTAGGTTTAACCAGTCCTCAAATTGCTCAAAGAATTTTACAAGCTTTCTTTAGCAATCAACTATCTGCTGTAGTTTAATTACAATTGATTGCAAAGAGATAGAATTGGGAATTGGACATGGGGCATTGGGCATTGGGCATTGGGCATTGGGCATTGGGAATTGGGCATTGGTAATTTTTTACTCTCCCCATCCCTTCCTTGTCCCCTTCTCCCCTTGTCTCCTTGTCCCCTTCCTTCTCCCCTTGTCCCCTTTCATCTCTTAGCAATCAAATTTATTTTTCAAGGTATGATGTGGCAAAATAATCCCGTATATCCCGTAATTTGGCGAAATGATTCGGTTTCTTTAATCGACCAAACTCGTTTACCCTTAGAGTATTCCTATGTGGAAATAAGCCGCAGCCAAGATATGGCCCAAGCAATTAAAACTATGATTGTCCGTGGTGCCCCTGCAATTGGAGTTGCTGCAGCATATGGTATGTATTTTGGAGCACGGGAAATTGAAACCAGTAATCGCGATAAGTTTTTGAAACATTTGGAGCAAGTCGCACAAATGTTACGGGATACTCGTCCTACAGCTGTTAATTTGTTTTGGGCAATTTCACGGATGCTCAAGACTGCTTATGAAACAATCGGTTCTATCGAAGAAATCCAAAAGACTCTTTTAGAAACCGCCCAAGCTATTAATAAAGAAGATTTACAAACTTGTCATAAAATTGGTGAAAATGGTTTAAAAGTATTACCCGAAACTCCAGAAAAATTAACGCTGTTGACTCACTGTAATGCTGGTGCTTTGGCGACTGCTGGTTACGGTACTGCTTTGGGTGTAGTACGTTCTGCTTGGCGTGGAGGACGTTTAGAGAGACTTTTTGCTGACGAGACTCGTCCTAGATTACAAGGTGCTAAACTCACTACTTGGGAATGCGTTCAAGAAAGAATTCCAGTAACTTTGATTACTGATAGTATGGCAGCACATTGTATGAAACAGGATTTAATTCATGCTGTAGTTGTGGGAGCAGATAGAATTGCTGCTAATGGTGATGCTGCTAATAAAATTGGTACTTATAGTTTGGCCCTTGTAGCGAAAGCTCATAATGTGCCTTTTTATGTCGCTGCACCTCTTTCTACTGTTGATTTTTCTCTCACTGATGGTAGCCAAATTCCCATTGAAGAACGCAATTCCAGGGAAATTTATCAAGTCGGAGAAACTGCGATCGCACCAGAAGGTATTGATTTTTATAATCCTGCTTTTGATGTTACCCCAGCCGAATTAATTACAGCCATTATTACAGAAGAAGGTGTATTGGCTCCTGAGGATTTGAGAAAATATCAGAATAAGCAAATGGTTTAGTTTTTAGTTTTTGTTTGTTGGCATCTACCGAAAATCAATGGGTTTAAATGTTTTCAAACTCTTAAAACCCTCAGGCTAAAGCCTGGGGCTATACAAAGGCCGCCGCCGCCCACCTCCGTGGGCTAAAAACCTTTTTTTGGTACTCTGGATCGGCATAGCCAACAGCACTGAGACTAAACCGAATTATGCACATAAGTCCTATCAAAAAAGCAACGTACCAGATTTGACCTCTCATTTTACTCCTATGGTAAGGGTTTTATTTTTTCTCATGTACACAGCCAAATCTAGATTTCAATGAATGGCTTATTGTAGTCGTATTTACTATTATAAAAAAAACGGGCTGTGCAACCCGTTCCACAAAAAATATATATTAAGGATCGTAGATCGCCATCGGAATAAGAAATATAGTTTTCAAAACTCTTAACTCCTTACTCCTTAGTTGTAAGTTAATTAACGCTTCGCAAATTTCTTCGACAACTTCCGCAAACGAATTGATTCTGGTGTAATTTCCACCAATTCATCTGGTCCAATATATTCTAAAGCTCTTTCCAGACTCATTTCTACTGGTGCTTGTAATTGTACTAATTCATCACCACTAGCAGCGCGATGGTTTGTCAACTGCTTGGTTTTACAAAGGTTCAATTCCAAGTCTTGAGGACGATTGTTTTCTCCAACAATCATACCTTTATAAACTTTGGTACCGGGAGTAATGAAGAAAGAACCTCTATCTTCAGCGTTTTTCAAAGCGTAGAAAGTGGCAACACCTTCTTCAAAGGAAATCAATACACCATTACGACGAGCGGAAATTTCACCGATAATCGGACGGTAATCCAAGAAACTGTGGTTCATAATTCCGTCACCGCGAGTGATACGCATGAATTCACCACGGAAACCAATCAAACCACGGGCAGGAATCACAAATTCAATTTGCGATCGCCCATTTCCACCCATTTGCATATCTTGCATTTCGCCTTTACGTTGCCCTAATCGTTCGATACAGCCACCAACGGAATCTTCGGGAACGTCTAAAACCAAGAGTTCGTAAGGTTCGCAAGGTTGTCCGTTAACTTCGCGATAAATTACTTGGGGCTGGGATACCTGAAACTCATAACCTTCCCGGCGCATGGTTTCAATTAAGATACCCAAGTGAAGTTCACCACGTCCAGAAACTCCAAATTTATCGGGTGAATCGGTTTCTTCAACACGCAAAGCTACGTTGGTTTGCAACTCCCGCATCAAACGATCTCTTATTTGTCGGGAAGTAACGAAATCTCCTTCTTTTCCACAGAATGGTGAATCATTCACAGAAAAGGTCATTTGTAAAGTAGGTTCGTCCACTTTAATAAGTGGCAATGCCTGGGGTTCGTTAGGACAAGTAATGGTTTCTCCAATATTGGCATCAGCGAAACCTGCCACTGCAACAAGATTACCAGCGGATGATTCTTCTAATTCCACCCGCGCTAAACCTTCAAAACCCAATAATTTACTAATTTTGGATTTGACAATTTTACCGTCTTCCTTTACTAAAGCCGCTTGCTGTCCAGCTTGAATTTTACCGTTATGAATTCTACCGATAACAATTCTTCCCAAATACTCCGAATAATCCAGAGTTGTAACTTGTAACTGTAAAGGTTTTTCGGGATCGCCGACTGGGGGTGGAACGTGACGTAAAATTGCCTCAAACAAAGGCTGCATATCCTTATCTTCATCTTCTAGTTTTTCTTTTGCGTAACCAGATAAACCGGAAGCGAACAAATAAGGGAAATCGCATTGATCGTCATCTGCTCCTAACTCCAGGAACAAATCCAATACTTTATCAACTGCGCCATGGGGTTCTGCACGAGGACGATCGATTTTGTTAACTACAACAATGGGACGTAATCCTTTTTCCAAAGCTTTCTTTAACACAAAGCGTGTTTGAGGCATTGGTCCTTCATTTGCATCTACAATTAGGACACAACCGTCCACCATACCTAATACCCGTTCCACTTCTCCGCCAAAGTCAGCGTGTCCGGGGGTATCAACAATATTAATTAAAGTGTCCTTGTAGCGAACGGCAGTGTTCTTGGAAAGAATTGTAATTCCTCGTTCTCTTTCCAAATCGTTAGAATCCATGACGCAATCCGGAACGTCTTCCCCTTCACGGAAAATGCCAGATTGTTTGAGCAGGGAATCAACGAGGGTTGTTTTGCCGTGGTCTACGTGAGCGATAATAGCGACGTTACGGATTGGGAGCGTCATAATTGCGTTCCTGAACTGCGGGTTTATTGTTTATTACTTCTGTCTTGTGAAGGCTGTGTTAACAGAATTTGGAATTAAATGGTAATTCTGTAAACATCCCTTAACAATTCTATCTTACTCTTCACGTTTGAAATGAATTTTAATCAAGAATAGTTGAGTGGTGAGTGGTGAGTAGTGAGTGGTGAGTGGTGAGTACTGAGTAGTGAGTGGTGAGTAGTGAGTTGGGAGTTACTCCCTTCCTGGTGGAAGATTACCGGCGTTGACAGAGGGAGAGAGTGAGGGAGGGAGGGAGTGAGGGAGAAATCTTAGAGCGGAACGGGAGTAGGAGTTTAGAATTCCCCTCATTTCCCCATCTCCTTGTCCCCCCCTCTCCCTCTTGCAAATATCTACAATTAAAAGTTAAATTAAATACACTTTTTTTTAAATAGTAGTAAAAATACGTTCGTATCTCAAAAATGCCTCATATCGTTTTACTTGGTGATTCCATTTTTGATAACGCTGCTTACGTTCAGGAAAATTCTTATGGGATAAACTCAAACTGTCAATACCATTTATTTTTAAATAATTTAATTAAGCCATATTTAAATAATTTTTATCGTTAAAAAGAGGTTTTGAACTGTACAAAATATTATCAATATACTGCACTATATTAGACTAATAGTAGTATAAGTGTGACTTGAAGCATAAAATTGCTTATTTTCAGCAATATTAGAAGTGTCGGTCGCCAAGGTTTTCTTACGAGTCTGTTTCTTTTTGGGAACAGTTATGAAAGTTTCTTTATTTGATGCGTTTGATCTTGTAGTGTCTTCTAACGATGACGTTTTGGCTGCGGGTTTTTTACGCTTTTTGTAGGGATAGAAAAATCATTTGAACTAGAAAAATCATTAGTTATGAGCAAAAAACATGACGGTGTTCGAGTTCTAATGTATAGAGCCTTTGTTATTTTTTTTATTATTATTATATTTTTGATAAACAATGTGGGGACTGCATATGCTGAACGAAATTTGGAAATAATCGCTCAGCAAGAAGTGGCTTCACAGACGAATGCGACTCGTGTGGAAGCAAAAAAGTTAACGGAAGAAGGATTACAGTTATTTCGACAAGGAACAGCAGAATCACTGGTAGCAGCTAGGAAAAAATGGGAAGCAGCGCTGGTAAAGTGGCGGAAACTAGGTGATAAGGGAGAACAAGCTTTTACTCTTTCAGGTATTGCTGGAGTCTACTCAGATTTAGGAGAAAAGCAGAAAGCGCTGCAATACTTAAACCAAGCATTACTATTAATACGTGGGCTGGGATACAGGTTTGGAGAAGCCACTATACTCAATAATATTGGTAGTGTCTACTCAGATTTGGGAGAAAAGCAGAAAGCGCTACAATACTTAAACCAAGCATTAGTATTAATACATGCAGTGGAAGACAGGTTTAGAGAAGCCGCTACACTCAATAATATTGGTAGTGTCTACTCAGATTTAGGAGAAAAGCAGAAAGCTCTGCAATTCTACAACCAAGCATTACCATTAAGACGTGCGGTGGAAGACAGGCATGGAGAAGCCACTACACTCAATAATATTGGTAAAGTCTACGACGATTTAGGAGAAAAGCAGAAAGCACTGGAATTCTACAACCAAGCTTTGCTATTAACACGTGCGGTGGGAGATAGGAGTGGCGAAGCTGTCACACTTAATAATATTGGTAGTGTCTACTCGGTTTTAGGAGAAAAGCAAAAAGCTCTTGAATTCTACAATCAAGCTTTACTTTTACATCGTGCGGTGGGAAACAGGCATGGAGAAGCCACTACACTCAATAATATTGGTAAAGTCTACGACGATTTAGGAGAAAACCAGAAAGCACTGCAATACTACGACCAAGCTTTGCCATTAACACGTACTGTAGAAAATAGGAATGGCGAA
>DESS01000395.1 GCA_002361335.1 Richelia sp. UBA3308 | reverse complement strand
CTACCCCGAAGGGGTTCGGTCAACAAAAGTATTGTATTGCATCCAACTCCAAAATCCCTATATGTAGTGTTAAGAAGCCCAACTTATGAAAAAGCTGGGCTTCTTAATTCTTAAGAATGATATCAAGCCTGGTAAATGGTCATAAGTGTTCACAGTCTTTGCTGACTAAAGCCGAATGAACAGCAAGTCCGAGTCTAATACTAAAAGCCTATAAAAATGGACTAAAAATTTTACGATATTTAAGTGATAATATTTTCTATTATTAACTAATAAAACGATTATCTAAATTAGAAACGTTAATCAAGCACAAACCATTGGATTTCGCTTTATAATTAATTTCTTCATGTAATATTTACTTTAGCTATGGGCAATTGCCACGAAACGATCCCCAGTGCTGGAGAGAATGCGTAAAAGGAGGTTTAACCTCCTGTTATACTAAACTTTCTCAGATTGTTGAGTGGGACCTGGGCATTCAAATTTGTAGCCAACGCCACGCACTGTTTGAATTAATGCTGGCTGAGCAGCATCAGCTTCAATCTTTTTGCGAATTTGACCAATATGTACGTCTACAACCCTCTGATCGCCAACATATTCATAGTCCCATACCTCTTGGATCAGTTCGGCACGTCGCCAAACTCGACCAGGATGACTAGCTAAGAAATGCAGTAAGTCAAATTCCAACGCAGTTAAAGGAACCGGTATGTTATTGAGCGAAACTTCTCGCCTAACAGGATCTATCATCAACTTTTCAAAAACCAAACGTTTTTGTTCCGCTGTGGTTACAACCCGCTGACGGCGCAAAATGGCTGCGACTCTAACTTCTAGCTCTCCCAAACCGAAGGGCTTAGTAAGATAGTCATCAGCACCTTTGGAAAAGCCGCGAATTTTATCGGCTTCATCCGCACGGCTAGTCAGCATGAGAACAAAAACACCGTTACGACTCTGCATTTCTTGGCAAAGGTTAAACCCAATTACATCTGGTAAATTAACGTCTAAAATTACCAAATCTGGGTTAAATTGCTCGAATAGAGCTAAGGCGGTTTTGCCATCTTCGGCAGCTTCCACTTGATAGCTCTGCTTCATCAAGAAGCGTTGGATTAAATTCCTAACGGCAGGATCGTCGTCAACTACAAGAATCTTGGCAGCAGGAGCCATGATCATCACTTTGCAAAAAATTCATAGGATTTACAGACGGATTGCGTTTTTAAAGCGCGAATATCCGCTTTTGGGCAATAATAATCTACAAGGCTAAAGCCTTTATTTCCCGTTGTTCCAAATACATACTAGTGTAATGATGTTGGTCTCACGGGCAGCAGAGCGTAAATTTTTTCTTTTATGCAACCCTGGGAATGAAGTAACAATGCTCTTCTTCGTTTAAAAGAACATCTAACAATTATAGATAGATACTCCAATATGCGACTCCGTTACTTGGAGAGTAAACAAGAAAACTGCGGCCCTTCAAGTAACAAAGCAATTAAACGCTACAATTTTAAATCTATATGCGGTTAAACGGCACTAAACAAAGAAGGAGGTTTATAGATTAAAATTTTCCTCCAGAGAAAATTAACAAGTTTACATAAAACACAAAGTTTAATTTTTTCATAAAAGATGCCCACTTTTTGTGTTTTTATTTCAAATTCTAGAGTAAAGCTCTAATTCTTCAACGGCATGAGGGTATACACTGAGTTATTGCGATATGTTAAAGTTACTATTAGTGAAAATTACTTGCGTCGCTGTAGGTTCGTGTCATACTTTTACCTAGGTAAGACTATCGAAATTCACAGCGATCATATTGGTTTCTACCAAAGTTAATCATAAAATAGTTTTTATTAAACAACAAACTGCTGCCGACCTTGCTATTAGTAATTAACTCCCATGAGCGACCAAAATCCCTACGAAGAACTTGGGGTATCAGAAGACGCTAGCTTTGAAGAAATTCAAGATACACGCAATCGCCTAGTAGAAGAATTTAGTGGCGATAGCAAACGTCTTGAAATGATTGAAGCTGCTTATGATACCGTACTGATGGACCGCTTGCGGATGCGTCAGGAAGGTAAAATAAAAGTACCCGAACGCATCCGCTTCCCCGAACGCACAGAGCAGGTAACGCCAATAGATAGTCCAGTTCCGAAAAAGCAGTCACCCCAATGGCTGCAAACTATGCTAGATAAACCTAGCAACCTTGATGTAGTTGTACCAGGATTTTGGTATCTTGGTTTAAGTGCCACCAGCTTGTTTTATAGAAGCCAAGGAGACCAGGTTTTACAATTAATGTTGGTACTCGGGGTTGGAGTGAGTATTTATTTTCTCAATCGTAAAGAAAGTAGATTCGGTAGAGCAGTTTTATTGACTTTAGTTGGTTTGATAGTTGGTTTAATTGTTGGAACACTTATTGCTGTTCCCCTTGTAGAACAACTTCAATTAACTAATTTTACAACCAATCAGTTTGCTACGGTGATTACTTTTGTATTACTCTGGCTTATTTGTAGTTTTCTCAAGTAAGTTTAATTAGGGAAAATAGGGAATAGGGAATAAACATTTTTAACTTTTTAATCAACTAATTCCCTTAGACCAAATTGATGTAAAGCTACATATTATAGCCCGACTACTATAAGTCTGGTGGCTCCATAAACAGAGCCACTTCTGTATGTAGCAAATCCTCTGGCGTTGTAGCTCACTCAATTAGGATTACTCCGCCCGAAAGTGAAAAGCTATATTTGACTATATTTTTTCATCACTATTATATCTGTGTTTTATTTTTCGTTTTTAATATCTATTAATGATGCCGAACTATTGAGTATTAAATCAACAGCTTCAGTTAAATTTTTGACAAATAAATCGGGTTGATAAGTCTCAAGTTGAGGGCGATCGCGAATGCCACATTCCACGGCTATTGACTTTACACCATGTTTTTTGGCAGCCATAATATCGGCTTCGGTATCCCCAACCATCCAAGTATCTCCTACGGGCGGCAATTCTTTTAATGCTTGTGCCATAAGTAACGGTTTATCCTCGATATCCCGGGTTTTAACGTAATCATTACTAAGACAATACCGACGATTTTCAGGAAAAAACTTGTATAAATCAAATTTTTGTAAAGCGTATTCTAATTCCCGCACTCGCCGCATAGTCATTACGGCTAAATCAATTCCGGCTTGTTGAGCTTTTAACAAAGCTTCTACAGCACCAGGAGCCAAGGTATCGTATTCAAAATAAGGCTGTGTATGTACGGTTTGTTTTCGCAATTGAGCAAAGTATAAAGCTTGTTTTTCTTCTAAGCCTGATATTATCCCTATTTCTGTTTCTGGAATGTGAGAACGTTTTAATCGCCAAAATTCTTCCTTGGAAAGTACCTTTAGTTGTTGATTTTGAAGACGATTTTTTTCCAAACACAACAGATACACCTGGTAGTAACGTTCCGAAACATCGCTAATTGGTCCATCAAAATCGGTTATAAGTCTTATCATTGATAATAAATCTAAATTTTATTTAAAGATTATCGCAATTATTGCCATCTTCCAATTGTCAATATTTAATAAGCATTTAGATTGGTAAGCTATGGTGCATTAACAATGCACAACAGCAAGGCAAAAGTCAAGAGGCTGTCATGGAAAAGGGATAATAATTTTAGCTATTAAATAATATTTCTAAATATAGAACTTAAATGCGTAGCAGCTTAATTGGTAATGGGAGTGAAGAATAAAGGAATTATTAAATTTATAAATTTAAAGTTTATCGGTTTCAGTCGATCCCTTAATCTTCTACTCCCTTGCTAATTTGCTAATCTTTTAATTGTAGAGTGCCACGTTTAATTTGTTCAAGTTCCATTGCTTCAAATAAAGCCTGAAAATTACCTTCTCCAAAACCTTGAGCGTGCTGGCGACGCTCGATAAACTCAAAGAAAAAGGTAGGCTGAGGAAAAATAGGCTGTGTAAAAATTTGTAAAAGTAGGGAATTAGGAAAATCTGGCTTCCAATCTACCAAAATTTCTTGTTTGGCGATCGCATTTAGTTCATCTGGCTCAAGAGGTAAATTTGTTCGCTGTTGTAAGTGGGAATAATAGCTCTGGGAAATAGGAAGGAAAGACACACCACGGTTGCGGAATTGAGCGATGTTACTAATAATATCCTTGGTTTGTAAAGCGATATGTTGAATTCCTGCTCCCCGGTTAGCGTTGAGAAATTCTTGAATTTGGGAATTGGGAGTTGCAGGTTGATTAATTGGCAATTGTATGCATCCATCTGGAGAAACCATTACTTGACTGTGTAATGCAGAAAGAGGAGTTTGAATGTTGAATGTCTGTTGGGGTTGAAAACCAAGAATATTTTTGTACCAAGCAACAGCAGGATTTAAATCACCAGGGGCGACATTTAGAACAATATGATCTATTGCTTGGATAGAAGCAGGTGAGGAATGATCTTCTGTGGAGTTTTGTGTAAATTGTTTTTGCAATAATGTATGAGTAAGTCCTCCCCAACCGATTATAGATGCCTGCTTAATTAATGATTTATCTTTTTGACATTGCCCGAATGGTTGTATTACTTTTGCGCCGTAAGCTTGGGCAATGGCAATAATAGCTGATACATTTTCAACTTCAAAGGCTACATCTACAACTCCAGGGGGATGTTGCCGTAGATATTGTGCCACTGGGCTAATGGATGATATTGGTGAAGAAAGCACAAAGCAAACCGAATTGCTTTTAACTATTTGTGTGTGGGTATGAGAAGCTTTATCTCCTCTACCAGCGAAACTAGGTAAGATCGCATAATCATCAAATTTTTCAGAACCAATTTGAAAATCAATTTGAAAACCAAGATGATCTACAAACCAATCACGCCAAGTTTTGGCATCTTCTAGGTAAAAGTGAACGTAAGCAATTCTCATTTTGATTCAAGCAAGAGGCACTAACAGCTTATCTCTCTGTCATTTTTGCCTTTTTTGCCTGATTTTTAAGTCACTCTTAAGCAGGAAAATTTGGGAGTTAAGATTTAATCGTTAAGGTTATAAGTTGTTATCCTATAGCTGTTTATTTGAGAGCTACTTGCCATATAGTACCTGTTTTCTTGAGTTGGAAGGAACTACAAGACTCTAGGAAGTTGACAAAATTACTGTTTATATGTAATTTTTTCATAATTTTGGTAATTCCTTGACCATATTGTTTATCGAATCTTTCACCAATAGTATAAATGGGAATGTAATTATTAGGAGTTTGACCGACTAAGCTAGTAATAATTTTAACTAATGAATTTTCTAAATCTGATTTATTATCAAATGTCAATATCTTAGTATTTATATTTTGTTGAGTGGGCATTTTGAACAAAGTAATGTATAGCTCTGGATGCTCGGGTATTTGATGAATGACAAATTCAGGTTTATTAAGAAAAATATTTTCTACTGTTTTATCCCCAAGGTGGTGAGATACAGCTTTATTAAGACCAAACTTATACTTTTCTTCAAATAATTTACATATTTGAGATAGCTTTATCCATTGATTTGATGTTTGTGCTTCTTGTTCTTTAATGATGTCTTTAATTTGATACAAGAGTTTTTCTATTGAAGGTAAAATTGTATGAGTTTTAGTTTCATTCGTTTTACTATTAAATATAGTTACATTACTCTGTTGTTGACTAATTTGATAAACATTTAATCCTTTGTGTTGAAGTTGGTTACACAAATTAGTCATGACTTTATCTGATGAACAGACGACAACTTCTTTGACTTTTGGGTAATATTGATCGATTGTTGAAGCAAATGCGATCATTTTTCCGTCAGCATTATCTTTGCCGGGAGGAACATGAATTAAGTCATAGCCACGGTTATGAAATTCAATATCTTTTTTTCCCATGCTTTGCCAATTGGCAAAGGCAATTTTAATTTGAATAGGATTAGTACAAATGGTTGTTAAAAACTGTTCTGTTTCAGGAGTAATTTGTATATTTTCTACATATAAAAGTAATATTGCTATTCCAATCTGTTGTTGATTTTCAATTTTATATGATTTTTGTTGTTCAAGGTTGTTGATATCTAGTTGATTTTCAGAATCTTTTAACTCAGATTTCGGACACAAATATTCTTGATTGATATCTTTTATAGAGTTCTTGTCTTGTTGATTTCGATTGATATTTAACTTGACTGTTTTATTATTAGATTGTTGATGGTTATAACTCTTTTCATCAATGCGTTGAATATTCGATTCTTTATTTGTAGAGTTGATATCTTGCTGATAATTAGAACTGTTTAATTCTAAAATATTGGGATTCAGTTGACGAATTTTTTCATGTAATTTTATTATAACTGGTGTATTCCTAGCATCAGATATTAGCAAGGCTTTAATAAATCCTTGGAGCCTCACTACTAAGGATTCCCAATCTTCAGTATTACCAATAACTTCTATTAGCTTTGCTTTTAAACGCGATTGATTACTATTGTCACGCCAAGATATACTTCTGTACTTATCGAGCAATAATTCCGGTTGTTGTTGCTGAATATAAATAAGAGCTTGGCAAACATAGGAGCCAATTTTATTTAATAATGCTGTGGGGTGTTTAGTCAGCGTAACTGTCATAGCTCCTTAATAGTACGGTAGATTGGGCATCCTACTAGTACCGCTGTGCGGAAGTCAAAACTATCAAGCTAATAAGAATTTCAATATAAGTAGGTTGGCGTTGAAAATAGTAGCCGCTGGCTTGTGAATAGTGAATAGTGAGTAAAGACAAGGCTTTGGAGACAGTTTACATTTTGTAATATACTTGAGTTTATTTGTGCCAACTTACTTAAAGGTTTGAAGCTTTTTATATGGTTGCTTTATTTATGCCGTGCTGTACTAGTACAACACGGCGTAAA
>DESS01000215.1 GCA_002361335.1 Richelia sp. UBA3308 | reverse complement strand
CTCCCACACTCCCCACACCTCCCACACCTCCCACGCTTCCCCTTGTCCCCTTGTCTCCCCATCTCCTCAGCCCCGTTTACTCCCCTCAGCCCCTTGTCTCCAACATCCCTATTTTGCATTGATATCAAATCTTTTGGTTCGCCCAAATCCAAAGATAATTAAATAAAACAAAACACATTCAACTAGAAACCATAGTAATCCCCATTGTGGTGCTCCGACTTCTTTAATAAACCAGATTGCAGGTGCAGGTATTGCTGAATCTTTTGTGGTGATAAATATATGAAATAGGTTATTTGCTGCATGAACACCTAAAGCTAGTTCTAATCGATTGTCTTTGAGTGTTAATAACGATAAAAAAACGCCAAAAGCAAAGTAAGTTAGGGCTAACCATAAAGGTCCGCGTTCAACTTCTGGATTACCTAAATGGGGTAGCATAAACAAAATACCATTAATAATCATTAGTATTAATGGCTGCTTTGTAATTAATCCCAATCCTTGAAGTATATAGCCGCGAAAAAATAACTCCTCTGTAGAAGTTTGTATCGGAGTTAGTATTACAGCAAAAGCAAGTAAAACAAACCATTGATCTGGTTTAAAAGCAAATTCTAAATTGTCCGGTTGTAGCAGATAACCAATAATAGAAAAAAATAAATAAATTAAAAACCAGACTCCAAATCCTTGAAAAAAACGTTGCCATCTAATTTTCGCATCCGCACCAACTAAAGTTAAAAACCGGCGCTGATGCAGCAACCGCACGCTCCAATATATTCCTAATAAGAAAAATATAAATGGAATATGATTAATTACATAGACCTCAATGGAAGGTGTTTTGAGTAACTCTTCAATTTGTACTGTTAATTCCGATGAACTTAAACCTTGACTAAGCAGAAGTGTAAATAGTAAAAATACTGACGCAATACTGCCTACAATTAAGAAAAAAAATACTATCAGGATTGTTCCAAGTAAATATCGCCACCAATTATTCTTTCCTTGTCGTGCAATATCTAGATAACTTTGACTCATTTGCACTATCTCATATCTGATTATTCTCAGTGTAAAACGATATTCTTATAAGAGAAAAGTTAAATATATACAGTATTTTTATTGTTAAAAATAGAAAAAATCACTTTAGCATGAGTACTTATTTATAAAAAAAATCAATATTTATTGGCGGAAAATTATGAGTTAATATACTTTTATCAATGCAATTCTTTATTTCAATAGTATTTGTAGTTCATTCATGCCTTATTTACACCATATTTCATATTACGCCGGTACCTTTGTACCGGGGCCAGGATGCCCGTACCACAAGAATTTTTAAATATAGTACTGTATTCAAAATATAAACGAGCGTGCTGTATGTAAAGCGGAAAGCTATGATAATAATAAAAGGTCATTGATAGGATTTATTTTTGATAGGGATAATTTAACTATGTGGTTATACGATAAAGATTCAATTGAGTACGAAGTATTTAAGCTGTACGAAAGAGCTTTAGTTGCTGTTGGTGTTAATTTCTTTCGTGGTGATGTACAAGATGCCTTAAATGGTTGTTCGGATGGACTCGAAGATGCTTTAAGAGCTGCTATTAGTTATATATTATGGCTAAAGGAACAAGAAAAAGAAATTCACGCCACTATGATTCTTGTGCGATCGCTAAACGAAAAATGGAAACCAAGGGAATGGTGTGATGAATATCTGGATTTACCAATGTTGAAATCCTATGGACAAAAATGGTGGGAGGGTGCTGAAAAAATCTGGGGATATGATAAACGCAATCAATTGGTTGCTGATATTGTTTATGACCAAGGTAAAGAATATATTGTTTTTACGAATGGTAAAGAAATGTTGCTAGAAATTGCTTGGCGTTGGGGTTGGGAACGAGTTTTAGATTATGCTAGTTCTTAGTTAATTAAAATCAAAAAATTGTAAATCTAAAATGTAAAATATCATGACAGCATTAACGTTAAATTTAAATCCGATAATCAAACTTACTTCAGAACAGTTTTATCTACTGTGTGAAGCAAATCCAGAATTAAAATTAGAACGTAATTCCCAAGGAGAATTAATTGTTATGCCACCTACGGGAGGAGAAACTGGAAGAAGTAACTCTAATATTAATGGTCAAATATGGTTCTGGAACGAAGAAAAACAATTGGGTGAGCTTTTTGATTCATCCACTGGATTTACTTTACCATCAGGAGCTAACCGATCACCAGATGTTTCTTGGGTAGAAAAATCTCGTTGGGATCCTTTAAATAAAGAACAAAAAGAAAAGTTTATTCCCCTTTGTCCGGATTTTGTAATTGAAATTATGTCACCCTCTGACAATTTGAAAAAACTGCAAAATAAGATGCAAGAATATATGGAAAATGGATGTCGTTTGGGTTGGTTGATAAATCGGAAACAACAGGAAGTTGAAATTTATCGTCAGGGAAAAGAAGTGGAAGTTTTAAAATTACCTCAAACTATTTCTGGCGAAGATGTTTTACCTGGATTTTTACTTAATATGCAGAAAATTTGGGGCTAATTTATTATACAAAAATATTAACTATTAAAGGAATTTAGAATTTAGAATTTAGAATTTAGAATTAAAAAGGTGTCTATGCTGAAGGCTGGAATTGGGATGGGGTATAATGCCCAACCCATTCACGCGCAGCGTGGGGCGTATCTTCCATCCTTTGTTGTCGGGGAATTAAACCCATATGTTTAAGTTAAAAAATAAATTCCACAGCTTAGGGTGCAATAGAAGAAGTAGTGGTGATTCCTTTAAATAGATTTGATATTCTTTTTGATTTTTTCGTTTGTTTTATTTTTAATTAATCTTTTCAAGGGATATTTTATTGTTTATCCTTTGTTCGCTTCGATGACTTTTTTATTTTTATTACTTTTAAAAATTTTAAATAAAATAAAATAAAATATTTGCTTTAGCTGAGGCTGGAAGTAACAAATATTTTTAGTTGCTATACATTTTTTTATTAATTGGCGTTTTTATGGTAGTATTTGATAAATTAGCAATAATTTGATTTATATTTTCTCAGATTTGTAAATTAAAGTATATATAAAATTGTCACCACAAACGAAGCAACCCGGAGAATATATCCGTAAATTAGCTAGAAAACGAAAGTACTTAGCAATGATACATTATCTTCTGTTTGCGGGTGTTTTAATCGCAACATTAGTTTTATTTGCTATTTTCAGTACATCTAAATTAGTGATTTTTCTGTTGTTAGCAGGATTTACAGGCTCATATTATTTGTATCGTAGCGGCAAACACTTTCAAAAACGAGCAGGTGATGCTCAACGCGGTGCCAAAGCCGAAACAGAAGTCGCCGATTTATTACATATTTTGTCACGTAAAGATTGGGGAATTGAATATAATTTGAAAATTAAAAGATGGGGAGATGCTGATGTAGTATTACACTCTCCTAAAGGTAATTGGTACTTAATTGATGTTAAGTCTCATGGTGGCACAAAAATATCTGAAAATGGACGTTTAAGAAGGCGTTATGGTAGGAATATTTATGATTTTAGAGAAGGTAATTTGATTAATAAAGTTAAAGGACAAGCAAAAGAAGTCAGGCGGTTAAAAGGTGCCTCCTGGGTAACTGCAATGCTTTGTTTTACCAGGGGTGGTGTGGATATTTATGGTAGTGAAATCAGTGGTGTTTATGTAGTACATGTTAGGGATTTGGTTAATACTTTGTTGCGGTTGGATAACTAAAATCGTTATTTATTTAAAGGGATTTCTCAATCTGCGCCATCACAAAATTTTTCCCCTGGTTTTTTATCGTGCTTATTCTTAGCCAATTCCAATACTAGGTAATGATTTAAGATAATTTAAAAATTCTCTGATTTCATCTTTGTTTAACTGTTGACGAGAACATTTGTTATAATTCCTCTTTAAATAGGAACGTCCTTGTTCTAAACTCCAACCAATTCCCTTCATCTCTACTAATATCAAGTCAATCTCCGATAACTCCATCACACCCGCAATTAATTTCCAACAAGGCTCCTCTCCTTCCCAATTCGGAGGTATATGTGGCAAACTCAAACTAACCGTTACTAAACAAGGATTCTGAGGACGATAACAAAGTTCGAGTTTTTTTACAAATACAGGATCTGTTATTGTTATTTATCGCAGTACTGCAGTACTAGTAAGCAAACTGCCTTTCCATTTTGTGCCTTCCCCTTTATGTATACACTTTACCGAAATTTTGGTTGCATATACTAATTCTAAGGTGCGTCTTTCTGGGAAGGGTAGAGATTGTAGAAAAGGTACGGTGACATATTTATGGCAATTATGAAGAATATTTTCATTGTATTGACAAAAATCTAGTAAATCCGTTGGGGGAGCTTGTCCTATTCGTTGCCATTTTCCAGGAGCTATAATCATGTTTTCGGGAGCGATTCCGATATCGGAACAGTTATTTTCGAGGGGTATTTCTAAAATATCTAGTAAAGCAGGTTCTCTTGTTTCTATTTGTCTTAAATTTGATGGAATACCAGCTTCTTGATTTGAACTGCATAGGGGACGAATCCATTTTTTTGTATCTTTATTAATACCAGCGATGCAGCGCTCCCCATGTTTCCAGGAATTAGCAAGACAGATAATTTGAGTCATAAGCCTTAAATCATATTTCAATAGCTGGTAATAGCTCTAATACAAATATAAGTACTTAAAAATAAAATGTCATGCAATATACGAGCATTACAAGTGAGATATGCTGATATTTCCTAATTTGTCACTAAGATACTCTGCTACTAAACGACGATGACAATGATGGATCAGCGTAACTACATACGGGAGCAGCTACTATCTAAAAGCTTTGGTGAAACCTGGTTTTCAATTTGGCGATCGCGAATTAATCGTAAAAATTGTTGTTGGTAAGTTTCCCAGGAGCCTTTATTTTTTTTATACTCATCTAAAATATCTTTAGTAGGTGCCATATCTAAAATATGGACGTATTCGATATTGCCTATTGTTCGCAAAAAATATTCTAAATCGATACGTTTAGCAAAGCCTGCTAATTGAGAAACATTATTTAGTCTTGTATCGATAACTGTTTTGACTCCATTATTGACTAAAGTTTCAAAAAACTGTTGAGCAGTCTTTTTAGTAAAGCCAATTGTATATAAATTAATTGATTTGTTCATGTTGATTTTCAGTTTTCTCGACATAAGCGATATTATCACCTTGGAGTTGATAAGCCTTTTTAAGAGAATCTTCCCTTGAATAGTCAGTCATGGATGATTGAGATAATGAGACATTTTCAAACAAAGATAATTGAACTTGCTGTGGTTGTTGCGGTGGTTTTAAATCATGTAAATTTAAAAGTCTTTCTTCAAGATTGTAGTGAGTTTCTAAATCGCCATTTTTCAAAATATGATTAATATCTAAACCAGATTTTCGTAAATGCTGACAAACAAGAATTGCTCGATGACAAGTAATTGGATCTTTTTCAGCACACATCAGGGAAATATGATAATTTTTAGCTCCTTGTAATATTCGTTGAATTCCATCATTAAATTCCTTAGTAGAAGCAATTTTTTCATATACAGCTTTACCATCAATATAACATTGGGGATTATTGCTTCTTGCTCCCAATTCCTTTCCTAAAAATACATAGCGAATCCCAGTTTCTGATAAAGAGGCTTTGAGCAGTTTTTGATTGAAATGAGGTAAATATTTGCTATAGGGATGGGAACGTACATCAGCAACAGCAGTAATATCATGCTTTTGTAACAATGTAATAAATTCCTCAATGCTGTGATTGGAATGTCCAATGGTAAAAAGTTTCATTTTTTAATCGGTTTATGTATCTGTTCTCACTGTGAGAGTAAACCCATTAATTTTCTACCTCCCAACATAAAATTCTTTGTATAAAGAAAAATTTACTGGCGGTTAAATTTGCTTAGTATTCCATTAAACTAATTTTAATCGGAATATCAAACCCAGTACGGCAATCTGGAGGTAGTTTTGAACGCTGTTAGAAAAGTAGACGCGATTCTCAAAGCATGGTTGGACTATATTGAGTTGGATGATTATAGTAATGCCAGAGTTGAAGCTGCTGAGGAAGATGAAGTAGTACTAGATGGTGTGAGTTTGGATAACGATCGCGTAGTAATTGAACAACCTGAATTTTCAAAACTGCAAGATAAACTCAAACCAGGAAAGAAACCTCAACAAGACGTAACCTGGGTATTGTCATTTCCGCAAATTATTGATAGGGAAAAGAAAAAATATTTGTGTCCATTATTTAGTTTGGATGTCACATCTATTGTTAAAGGGGAATATCAGGAGCAAGGATGGAATATTGATCAACTGAAGGTTACCGAAGCTGGAGATAACTTAGCAACATTTTTAAGGTTTGATGACGAACAACGGGAAAATTTGATTACTCAAGATGGGTTGCGGGTATTTCTGGAAACTACTTTTGAGATGGAGTTTCAAACTTACGAGCAATGGATGCAGAATGTCAGTAGTTCTCGCTACCAAATTCAACGAAAGCCATATTTATTTAAATGGAATGGAGGACGATTTTCTTACAATCTCAAACAAGATTTAAAAGAGATTAAATCAGGTAACAAAAATTGGTCAAAAGGACATCCAGCTTATGAATATCTATTTGGTGTACCTCAAGAAGCAGAACATGAAGTTGCTTATATGGGTGCTTTTCCCACTCATCCACCAACTTCTTGGCAATTAAAAGCAATCAAACATTCTCAAAGTGAACCCATAACTGCTGTACAAGGACCACCAGGTTCTGGTAAAACTACTCTTATTCTACATGTTATTGCTCAACAGGTAGTTAAACGTGCTATTCATTTAATTGAAACTGGTGAAGATATTAATAATTTGACAGTTATTAGTAGTACTATTAATAAAGCTGTTGATAATGTAATTGAGAAATTAGATAAAGAATTAAAAGATGAATTTTTTTATTTAAAAGGAGGGAGGAAAGAGAATATTAATAATTTTACTGTTCAGAAGTTACAATCAGCAATTAATTATTTACAATCAAATCATTTTAATGAACATATTTTTCATGATATAAAACAGCAAATCACACAAATTAAAGATGAATTGAAAACAGAAGAATCTATTTATAAAGAAGAATATCAACAAAGAACTTCAGATGAAAAACGATTATCTTTACTTAGAGAAGAAGTAGAAGAAGTTAGACAGCAATTAGAAGAAACACTATTAACGAGGAATCAATATCAATTAAGGTCAACTGAATTAGCAGAATACGAACAACTACCTATAGAAGCTTATCGTATAATTAGGCTGCGTTTTGATAATGCAGAACGACAGTTACCTGAAGGAAAATTACCTTGGTGGATGCGTTTATGGCGTTGGGTAACTAGAAAAACAGAAAAAAGTATTATAGAAAAAGCCGCTTTAGCTTGTGAATCAGCAATTGAAAATACTTTGAATACTCCTTTTCCTGTTAGAAATCCAATCACTCGTAATGATTTAATTCAATCAGCACAATTAGTGAGAGAAAATTTAGATCAAGCAGAAGAATTACAAAGCGTAAAAGCAAGATTGGACAAAATTTCGGAAAATATTCTGATTTTTGGACAAAATAATGATGAATTAAGTCATCAACTTACTTTGTTAGAAAACAGATTAGCAGTTGAATTAGAAGATTTCTACGCAACATTTCATCAAAAATATCACGACAAACATAAAAAATTATTTCAATTATCGCGGGAATTTCTAACTCAACAAGCACTTTGCAATCAAGATAGTGTAAAAGCTTCTTTAGAGCTATACAAAAGCTTTCTTTCAGGAAACTGGAAAGATAAACGTAAAATAAAAGAAAATCTAGACGAACATATTAAAGATGTCAGTTTGATGTTTCCCGTCATCACCACCACATTGCACTCAATCCGAAATATGCTCCCTGAGATTGAACAATGCGTTGACCGTACAATTGTAGACGAAGCGGGAATGATTGACCAACACAAAACTTTTCCTTTACTTGTGCGATCGCGTCAAGCTATTATAGTTGGTGACCCGTTACAAATTCAACCTATAATTACTTTAAGTCAACAAAGACGGGATAATTATCGTCAAACAGCCTTTCTTGATCAAGGATTAGCTGAAATAGATTACCATCGTTACAGTCCAGAAGAAGAATTTAGCGCTACTACCTATCATCGAGCAGCTGGAGCTAGTGGGGAAGATGAAGATAAAGGTAAGGGTATTCAATTAAGAGAACATTATCGCTGTCAACCTCAAATTATCGAATATTGTGATAATATTGCTGGATATGGCTTAGAAGTGATAACAGAAACAACTCCCTCACTATTGGGAGCAAATTTGATTGCTCATCACGTTGAAGGAAATATTATAAATAATGTAAATCAAGAAGAAGTGACTGCGGTATGTGAGTTAGTTGAGCATTTAGTTAATAAAGGTTATTCATTGCAAGATATTGGTGTAATTTCACCATTTAAAGTTCATTCTGATGCATTAAAAGAAAGTTTAACTCAAAAATTTTCTGGATTTGATAGAAACTCTATTGGAACCGTTCACACTTTTCAAGGTGCTGAGAAAAAGGTAATTATTCTTTCTACTATGGCTTGTCGTCGTCAAGATAGTGGTAAAATTGTTTGGATTAACAGACGACCTAATCTTCTCAATGTCGCTGTATCTAGAGCGAAAGAATTATTTATTTTAGTTGGTAATCTTTACAGGTTAGAGGAAGGTGGAAGTTATACCCGTCAGCTTGTGGAACATATTCGGGAAAATGGAGATATTGATGATTACAAATTTGAAAGAGAAATTCCTCAGTTAAAACCACAAGATAATCCGGTTTATGATTGCGAACACTTAGAAATTTTTAAAGATGCTATTGAACAAGCTGAAGAAGAATTAATTATTGTCACACCTTGGATTCGTGGTAGTGAATCTGAACGATTTGCTGATGATATTGTTTCAACTTTGGAAAGGAGAGTTAAAGTAACAGTAATTTACGGTTATCTTAACAGTGGAGATGCTGAAAACGATAATAATGATGCATCATTGGAGAAAGATTTAACAGAATTATTTTCTGAATATTCTAATTCCCATTTCACTCGCTTAGGTAGACATAAACATCTTGAAAGTAAAGGAACTAACGAAAAAATCCTGGTTTGTGATAACAAATTTGCTATCATTGGAAGTTGGAATTGGCTTTCTCATCCTTACAGAAGACAATGTAACAAGTCATCGATTAATCCCAACCTTCAGATTCGTCGAGAAACAAGTATAAAGCTTTTGAATTCAACTTCTATTGAGGGTGTAAAAGCAAGAATTTATCCATTAATTAGATAACAACTCGAAAACCGAATTCTTTTTTGCGAACCCTTGGATTTTCAAAAAAACGAGCACCACTACGACATAAATGAGGAAAACAATCCCAGGAACCACCCCGTAAAATTCGATATTCCCCATCTTGATTATCTACCCAAACACTACCATCAATTGGTGCTTCCCAATAATTTTCATGTTCTTCATCAGCACACCATTCCCAAACTAACCCGTGCATATCATACAATCCAAAGTCGTTCGGGGGGAAACTACCTACTTCAGTAGTCTGTTGACGATAAATTCCCCTAACTTCCTTACTATAAATTCCTTCATAAATCTTATCGTTAATATTTTTATCTTGTCCGCAATAATTAGCTAAATCTGTGGTAGTAGTTTTACCAAAATGGAATGGAGTTGAAGTTCTAGCACGACAAGCATATTCCCATTGTGCTTCACTGGGTAAGCGATAGTTTCGTCCTGTTATTCTTGATAATCGTATACAAAATTCTTGTGCATCATACCAAGAAACTCGTTCTACAGGTAAATTATCTCCTGGAAAACAAGATGGTTCAAGTTCAAGTTCCCGTTTGATTTTCGGGAGATTTGCAACATATTTCCATTGCCCTTGAGTTATGGGATACTTACCCATACAAAATGGTTGTATACTAACTAAATGTTGTGGACGTTCATCTTCTTGAGATGCTTTTTCATCCTCTGGTGAACCCATATTAAATCTACCACCGGGGATAGAAACCATTTCCAATACCGTTCTATCACCCAAATTTTCGATAAAATACTCAGCTTCTCCATCGCGACGTTTAATTTCTTGCCCTCGAGCGTCTACAGTTACAACTGTAAACTTGAAACTCGTAAACTTTGGTGGAGATGCTGGGGGATCTGTTGTATCTACATTTTTACTTTTAGTTTGAGGAGATTGTTCGCTATCAGCTTTCTGAAACGTCTTTTTTAAGTCTTTTAGAAGTCCCTTGGTTTCTTCATCGATATAATTGTTCGTGATGCGATCGCAAATTGAACTTCTCCTGTTATCTGTCCAATATTATTATTGACAATTGTTGCATTTTGCCTATTACTATGTAACCCATCACCAACTATCTGTGGAGATTCTCTGGAATTAAATCCTTTAAATATAGACTCCTGAAACTCTCTTAATTTTTCATTTCCCGGATTTCTTTTAATCCCAGCGTTAACTAACTCTTCTAATTTACCTTGAGATTGCGCCCATTCAATTAAACTGAAAACAATTTCATCAAGATTGTCTCCCCCAGCGATGGCATCTAAATTTTCTTCCAACTCATCAGATACCATCATCTTCAATTTCTCTTTGCCCGGATAAGCACTAATAATAGCTTCCCTTAATTCCTTACCTTGAGCACCTGTTAATTCCATAGAGAAGTACTAGTATAAAACCTTAACATCCCATAACCTCCTCTTTAAACCTCCGCGCTCCTCTGCGCTTCCCTCCGCGCCCCGAGGCTGTCAAAAATATCCAAAACTTTAACTCGAAGCACTAGTATAAAACCGCAACGCAAACCGCCAAAATCTGGTAGAAACAAAAAACAATACTAATGCCAAAATTCCCGCACCAATCACCCAAGTAAATTCAGTTCTACCAAGAATAGCTTCCGCAGGAACAGTAGTTAAAAACGCAACAGGAACTACAAAAGTAAAAAAGAAACGAAAAGCAGTAGGATAAGCCACCATAGGGAATCTCCCAGCTTCCAATAGTCCCCGCAATACTTCAGTGACATTGTATATTTTGACAAACCAAATACTTGTAGCCCCCAGCATAAACCACAAACTATAAAGGATTATCAAACCAAAAAACAGCGCCGGAAGACTTACAAGATAATTGCCGATTCCTAAACCCAGACGAGTACCGGCGTAAATAACTATAATGCTACCAAAAATTAAATCCGAGACTCCCCAAGGTGAAATACTATGGGAAGAAAGCCAAAATTGACTGCGGATGGGTTTTAATAAAATAAAATCGAGAGTTCCTTCCTGTACGTGACGCACGATCCGATTTAAATTAGGAGCCAAAAAGGTTTCTGAAAAGCCCTGCAATAAAGTGTAAATTCCCACCACAATTAAAGCTGCTTCCCATTCCCAGCCAGAGAAAGTATAACCAGTACGGTAAAACAAAAATAAACTGAACAAACTCCCCGCAAGGTTTCCCACACTGCTGAGAGTCGCAATTACAAAGTTAACACGGTACTCCATTTCAGCAGCGATCGCAGCACTCCAAAATAATTTAATAACTTTTAAGTATCTTTCCATGATGAAAATAATTCGCGCTTCCGGTATAGTTAATTTTCAGGTTGTATATTGTGCTGATATAAACTTTATTGTTAATAATCTTATGGCTAAACTGTCCAAGGAATTAAACTGCTTTTTTTTTGAACAAGAGCGTGCTTCTACGGTAACTTTAGAAAACATTCTCGATTTAGCAGGGGAAAGAATTTTCGGATTTTTGTTCGTTATCCTATCTTTACCTTCAGCTTTACCAGTTCCCGCTCCTGGTTACTCGATTCCTTTCGCGATTGTGATGTTTTTCCTCGCAGTGCAATTAATTATAGGTCGTAAAGAACCTTGGTTGCCCTCAAAATTTGCAAATCGCCCCATTAAAACTACAATGGCGCAAAAATTTATCAAAAGTGGGATTCCTTGGTTGCAAAGAATTGAAGCTGTAACTCGTCCCCGTTTACTATTTGTTTGTACTACTTTTCCAGGAAAAGTAATTATTGGAATTGCGATCGCCTTAATGTCAACGTTTATGATGATTCCCATTCCTGGAACAAATACTTTACCAGCCATCGGCATTTTTGTCACTGGCTTCGGTTTATTAGAAGATGATGGTGCAATTAGTTTAGCAGGTTTAACTATTTGTGCGATCGCAGCAATTGTGGTAACTTCTGTGATTGCGGCATTTTATTTCGGAGGTACCAGTCTGATCGACCAAATTAAGAGTATCTTGGGAAGATAACAGTATATAGCCCCTCTTGTGGTACGGGCATCCTGCCCGTTACAAGGTACGCCACGGGTACCACAACATTTTTAGTTATTAGTTGTTAGTTGTTAGTTGTTAGTTGTTAGTTGTTAGTTGTTAGTTTTTAGTTTTTAGTTGTTAGTTGTTAGTTGTTAGTTGTTACTCATTACTCAGAGCAAATCTGATAACTGTTTAACCGGACATGATATAACAAAAAAGCATGGAGCAATATAGATAAAAAGTTTGAGTGCAATGCCCAATGCCGAATTCTTAATTCTTAATTCTTA
>DESS01000211.1:10761-10942 GCA_002361335.1 Richelia sp. UBA3308 | reverse complement strand
TATGGCCGCTAAGGGTTTTAATTTCTTCTCCGGTTTGGCTATTCCACAGTTTCACCGTGTTGTCACCACTTGCAGAAGCCAGCATCTTGCCGTCGGGGCTAAAACTGACTGCCAAAACCCAGTTTCTATGGCCGCTAAGGGTTTTAATTTCTTCTCCGGTTTGGCTATTCCACAGTTTCAC
>DESS01000211.1:0-10686 GCA_002361335.1 Richelia sp. UBA3308 | reverse complement strand
GTCGGGGCTAAAACTGACTCCATTAACCTGGTTTGCGTGTGCTCCCAAGGTATTCGGTGCGGCAAGGCTGTGAACTGTATTTAATAATGCTAGTTCTACTTGGGTGCGGGTATTGCTATCTTTTATCCACAGATGATTGAATTCTTTGTGAGCTGTGATTGCTTGCTTCATGGCATCGAATTCTTTGCTTTCCAGAAGCTGAGATTCAGTGATTTTAGTCATAGCAATAATGCTTCGGCTTTGGGCTTCTTGCTGTTGAATAAAAGCAAACACACCAGCTACACCCGCCAAAGCCGCTAGGGTAAAACCAATACGAGTATTTCTTCTAGCTTTTCTTAATTGGCGATCGCGCAATCCTACACTAGCATCAATAAACTGATTCGCTATAGTATTAAACCCACCCAAAACTTGATTAAAATTATCCTCGTTTCTCAATTCCAAAACTTGTTCTAACTTCGAGCCACTCCAAAGTTCATCCTCTGGTTTCTTCTTATCTTGCCAACGTTTAACATCTTCGTAGAGACGGTTACGTACAGCAATACCTTGACGATTTTTCTTAATCCAACCTTCTAACTTATCCCAACAAGTGAGGAGAATTTCGTGGGTAATTTCGATTGTAGAGTTTGATTTTTCCGACTTTGAGGAGCCTGATAACCGCTTTTTAGGATCAGTCGCCGATAAATCAGCATTACTCACCAACAAATTCTGATTCACCAACTTTAACAACACATCGCGCTCATCATCATCAAACTCAGATAAAGGTGTCCTTTTGCGAACAGGTTTCCACTCCATACCAGATTCAGCATTTTCACCAATACCAACCAACTTGAGAAAAATTTTCTGTGCAATCAACTGTTCCGATGATGACAAACTTTCATAAATACGATTTACGTGTTGTTGCAGGGCACCCCTAACACCGCCGACATTTTGATAGGTACTAATCTTCAAAATCCGGTCATTGATACCACCAGTTTTGACTTCCGAGTCCCACAATAAGTTTAAAGTGTACTGTAACAAAGGTAAATAACCGGCTTGTCCTTGAATAGAAGCAATAATTTTATCTACCAAACCAGCTTCAAAAATCATCCCATGATGTGCTGCAGGTTGTTCAATTGCTAAACGCAACTCGTTTCGCTGCATTGTTACAATCATCGGACGATGTTTTTGAGTCGCTTCCACAAGTTGAGGAAAATCGCTTAATCTTTCAAAAAAATCAGCCCGCATCGTCGCCATGATTTTGAGATTATTTTTGAAATTATTTTTTGAATTATTGGAATTAGGCAATTTAGCTTGACTCAATTTCATTAAACCATTGATAAATTCCCGACGCTTATTTTCATCGCTGATAGTAAATAATTCTTCAAATTGGTCAATAAAAATAAACCAAAACTCATCATTTTTTTTGAGATTATTCACCACCCGGACTAAAGTTTCCGAATTTACCTCGCGGGCAATTTTCGCTTCTTTTTGTGGATATTTATTACTGAGCAAACTCGCATAAAAAGAATCAAAAGGATCAGCATCTGGAGTAAATGTTAAATTAGTAAACGCCGTACCATATTTCCTTTCCAACGAAGGAATTAAACCCGCTCGCACCACAGAAGATTTACCACTACCGCTGGCACCCAAAAGTAAAATTAAATTGGTTTGCTCTAACTCATTAACTAAAGTTGGAATAAAACTATCGCGCCCAAAAAACAATTCCTTGTCTCTGGACTCAAATGTTTTTAAACCTTTATAAGGAGAAGTTTTAATTAATTCCCGAGTAGTAATCACCCTCTCAGTAATT
This sequence comes from Richelia sp. UBA3308, assembly GCA_002361335.1. GTDB lineage: Bacteria > Cyanobacteriota > Cyanobacteriia > Cyanobacteriales > Nostocaceae > Rivularia. The sequence goes on along the minus strand of DESS01000211.1, from coordinate 8,897 downwards.
TGTAAAATCTCGGTTTGATTAAAAGTAAGTAGATTCCCGTCACCCTGTACCTGGACATTCTTATCACCTTGATTTCCCTGCATTCCTCCATCTAATCGGGAATTTTCTACATTTTGTTCAATACCAGAATTTTCATTATGTTGATTCATGATTTATTCCTAAAAAACATAGATTTTTCTTGATTCCGGTAGATGTAGAGACGCGATATATCGCGTCTCTACAAAATTGTGGGTAAACCAAGGGTTAAACTTCCCAACCATCAATAGCAGCCATAAAAATATTCACCAAAGGATGATTAATTAATTCCTTAAAAGTTTCTACCCCAGCAGCTTTTAATGCACCAACAACACGCTTTTTAAACGTTGGATTCGTTTCAATTTCCTCCACAGCTTGAGCAACAACCATCATCTTTTGGGAATTAGTTTGACTGGGATTATTCTCCTCTAACCGCTGTAAAAGTATTTTAATTTCATTTGCAGTTTCTACAAGTTTTTGCTGTTGCTCCGGCGTGTTTATATTTTGAGCATTAGTCATAGTTTGTTGATTATTTCCCTGTGAGGCTTGCATCCCGCCGTGAATTGTGCCACCGCTAACACTTTGAGAAATACCGCTATTATTTTGACTATATTTAGCTTCTTCTGCCGAGGCTGTAGATTCCACTGATGAATCTGATTTTCCTGGTGTCTTTTGTGCTACGGCGTACAAATTTTTTCTCACTTTAATTTGTGGCGTTTTTGACTCAGGAATTCCCTGTAAATCAATAGCACCACGAGCAAAATCAAAAGAATCTCGATAACTCCTCCCAGCCGCCAAGGCATCATAAAAACCCGTTGCAAACTCGATTGCTGCTTTATCCCCAATTGTCTGACTCATGCCAATTACACAATCAATATGTTGAAAAATCGCCTCAGCTTGCACTTCGCTATAACAAGCATTAAACACAACACATTCAACTCGATCCTCAAATAACTCAAACAACCCCGCCAAAGATTCACTGCTAACTAGCTGCATTTCTCCTAACTTATTCTCCAACAGCAAACCGTCACTTCCCCAACCATGTCCACAAAAATGAACGATATGGGGTAGATTATCTAACAGCGTACGCCGTAAATCATTCACCCGTAACGCCGACTCAGTCACAATTTCAAACTCTTCTCGATTTTCACTCAGTTTTAACGCCGCTTTAATTTCCCGTACCTCTTCATCCAAGCGCAACTGGTTAGTATTTTTAGGATTTGCTGATAATATTAAGATTTTTTTCATAGTAATATAGATAACAATTTAGGTTTTTTTAGCTAAATATCAACTCTTATATATTAATTAGGTGAAAACAATATCAAGTTATGCACCTTTATGGTTCTAATACTATTTAAATGTAGAGACGTTATATATAGCAGTTTTCATTTGAGTAGAATACATTCTTGTGGTACGGGCATCCCTGCCCGTCAGAATTCTACTAATTTTCTTTGTATTGCACCCAACTGAAATTCGCGATATAACGTCTCTACAACAGTTGTGGCTATCCAACCAATCAAATTCATACATCAAATCACCAACGCCCTTGTAAAAATGCGCCTAATTAAGCCCACAGAGGTGGGCTTTGTAACTATAGCCCCAGCCTCTCGACGGCTGCGGGCGATTCAGGGCAGGTTTTCTATATTATTTACTTCCCACAGAAACCACAGACTTTTGAGGCGTGCGAATTCCTTCCATTTTCATTTGTACACCCTGCGCCGGTGCCAGAGTCAAACCTCGACGCTGGGGTTTTTCCGGTTCATTATCTGCCAATGCCAACTGATAACGAGAAACTACCGTCGCTAATACCAACTTCATTTCAAACTGCGCTAAAGCATAACCAATACAGCGACGCACACCACCACCAAAAGGCATAAATTCATAGGGAGAAAATTGTCTTTCTAAAAATCGCTCTGGTTTAAATTGCTTCGAGTCTGGATACAAATCTTCTCGATGATGCAAAAGATAAATACAACCCCAGATACTAGTACCAGGTTCTATCTCGTATCCTAACAGGTTACATGGTTCTTCCACTCTTCTAAGAAAAGTTGCCAACACCGTGGGATATAACCGTAAACTTTCGTTACAGACAGCAGTGAGATAGGGTAACTTCGATATACTTATGGGGTCAGAATTTTCTCCTAAACTATCTAATTCTTGCTGTAATTTTTCTAGCACTTTTGGCGATCGATAAATCCAATATAATGCCCAAGACATTGCCGTAGAAGTAGTTTCATATCCGGCTATAAGCAAAGTGATCAATTCATCGCGCAATTCTTTATCCGTCAGAGAATTACCTTCAGTATCTGTTGCTGACATTAATAACGAGAGTATATCAACGCGATTTACATTATTAACAGAGTCACGTCTTTCACTAATTTCAGCATATAATAATTTATCAAGTTCCGCTCTTTGACGCAAAAAATAGCCCCAGGGATTCCAACTGCCTAAATCTTTTTGTAAAAAAGGAAATGATAAAAAGCTCAAACCTAGAGGAGAGTTAAATAAATCCAACATCCCAATTACTCCGCGCTTAATTTGAAGGTAGCGCTCCCCTTCATACAAGCCAAATACTGTCTGCAAAATCACACTCAGAGAAATCTCCGCCATGACATTGCGAGCAGTAAAAATTTCATTTGAAAGAGATAACTGATTAAAAACCTTTTCTGTTAGCGAGCAAATTAATTCCCCGTAAGCCTGCATTTTCTCCCCATGAAATGGAGGCATTAACAATTGACGCTCCCGTTTGTGGGGCGCGCCATCAAGTAACATCACTGAATAGTCACCAACAAATGGTTCAAGAAATTTATTTACCTCTCCCGGAGCATTGAACTTTTTTCTATCGTTAGTTAAAATCTCTTGAATTGCTTGGGGATGGTTAGCAAATATTATCGGTTTCTTTGCACCGCGTACCTTAGATGTAAATATATCAGGATACTGCTTCACAGCCTTTTCCATGAAATCTAAAGGCTTGGCAATCCATTCATACTTTTGTTGAAAAGCTGAAGTTTTGAGAATGTTAGGTAATGGCATCTAATTCCTTCTAGTTGCATAAAACTCCACTATATAGTATAGATGGCACTCACCAGAATCAACTTATACAGATGCCGATTTAAAAATTCAATCAAACATATGGGTATAATTCCCCGACACCAAGTTCATTCTTCATTCTAAATTCTAAATTCTAAATTCTAAATTCTTCATTCTTAATTCTTCATTCTAAATTCTAAATTCACCTTGACTTCCTTCTTCCTTCCATTTTCATTTGTACACCCCGCGCCGGTGCCAGAGTCACCCCTCGACGCTGAGGTTTTTCTGGTTTATTATCTGCCAATGCCAATTGATAACGAGAAACAACCGTTGCTAATACCAACTTCATTTCAAACTGCGCTAAAGCATAACCAACACAGCGACGCACACCACCACCAAAAGGCATAAATTCATAAGGAGAAAATTGTCTTTCTAAAAATCGCTCTGGTTTAAATTGCTTCGAGTCTGGATACAAATCTTCTCGATGATGTAAAAGATAAATACAACCCCAAATACTGCTATGTGGTTCTATGTGATACCCTAATAAATCTACAGGTTCTTCTACTTTTCTGACAAAAGTCGCCAGGGCAACAGGATAAATCCGTAAAGTTTCGTTACATACAGCGGTCAAATACGGTAGTTTATATATACTTATGGGATCTGGGTTTTCTCCTAAAGTATCTAATTCTTGCAGTAATTTTTCTCGTACCTCTGGCTTGTAATGAATCCAATATAATCCCCAAGCCATAGCAGTAGCTGTAGTTTCATATCCGGCAAGCAGCAATGTCATCAATTCATCTCGTAACTCTTTATCTGTCATTGAGTTGCCCTCGGCATCTGTTGCAGACATCAATAACGAGAGTATATCAACGCGATTTGCCCCCTTAACAGAGTCACGCCTTTCACTAATTTCAGCATATAATAATTGATCTAGTTCCTGCCCAAAATCCGTCAATTTGATAAACTATAAATAAGTTTAGTAAAGAATTTAGGGATTTAATCTAGCTCTCTTTGCCGTAAATAATATCCCCAAGGACTCCAAGCACCTAAATCTTTTTGTAAAAAAGGAAACAATAGAAAGCTAGAAGCCAAGGGAAAGCGAAACACATCTAGCATCGCAATAATTTGACGCTTAATTTGTTGATAGCGCTCTCCTTTATACAAACCAAATACAGCCTGTAACATCACACTTAGAGAAATCTCAGATGTGACATCACGAGCTGTAAAAGGCTGATTTTGTGGCAATTGACTGAAAACTTTTTCTGTAATCGAGCAGATGAGTTCACCATAAGCCTCCATGCGATCGCCATGAAATTGAGGCATTAACAATTGACGCTCGCGTTTGTGGCGAGATCCACTGAGTAAAAATAGAGAATAGTCACCAACTAATGGTTCCAGGGTTTTATTTTCTTCTCCAGGAGCTGTAAACTTTTTTCTATCGTTAGTTAAAATTTCTTGAATTGCTTGGGGATCGTTAACAAATATTATCGGTTCCTTGGCACCCAGTATCTGAGAACTATATAAATCGGGATACTGCCTCGCAGATTTTTCCATCAAATCTAAGGGCTTGGTAATCCATTCATACCGTTGTTGAAACACCGGAATTTTAATTGTTGGTAGTGCCATTGATTTTACAATTTGCTAAGTATTAAGTATTTTTAACATAACTTAAAACCGTTTGTGGGGGCAAAATATAGTATAGTAAACCGATGGTTCTATCCAATCGGTCACATGAACGTATTCATGGTCATCTAAAAGTGTATCAGCTTCCGGTTCTTCTGCGGATTGATTATAATTCCCTGTTTCCTCTTCAACGGTAGATATGGACTGAGTGAAAGCAGCTAATTTTGACCAAATAATAGAGAAAGGATAATAATGGTATTTCATCATTTATGTCTTTTTGTACGATAGGGCTTTGTTTTTTTCTACACGATATTCACTTCAAGAATCGGAATAATTTATATTTTGATACATAATATTTTGATACATATTGAAATTATAACTTTTGATAGATGCTTAAATTAGCAACTTTTTTCTCAAGTTTCAGATAATATATCGTTAATTGTGAAAGTTTTCTAAACTAATAATTATTGCTACAATTTGCACCGCGAATATTTACATGGCTATACATGGCTATTTTCAGCATTCGTGAAGTTTTTTTTCTTTTAATTAACCAGAGTAATCTTTGTAAATAATTGCAAAAGTTCTACAAGTGATTTACGGGGAAGTTAGACCACTACCTTATTATTTCGGATTGATTACAAATGTTAATTTAGATAAAAATTTGGTCTAAACTGCATAATCTAGCAAAAAATGCTCCTATAGAATATATAGGATAAATTAGCGTCTAATTACCAAGCAATCATCAGTTGTTGTAATGTGTTTTTGAACACAAGTATCATAATGGCATGAATAAACTAGGAAAATAAAAGATGAAATTACATCAAAACAAGATCTACTTGATAAGCAATTATGAAAAATTAAGAAAGAATTATTCTACAAAAAAAATTAAAAAGCCCGTAGAAAACAAGAATAATGTTTTTCCGCTAAAGCCTGAATTTCGGCAATATGTCAATGAAACTATTACAGAAGATAATCCTAGAGCTACAATTAAATCAATTTTTATATCTGTAATATTTATATTTTTTTGGTGTTTTTCAATGTGCTTATTAACTAAAGCTAGTTATCAGTTTTTACAAGAAATTTGTCTTAATTCAATTCAAGAATTTAATCTGGAGCAGAAGTAATACAGCATATTTCATCGGCGTTCGGTACATCATAAACGGGCAGGATACCCGTACCACAAGAGTTTAAAAATATAGTACTGTACTCAAAATAAAAACGAGCGTGCTGTATATAAAAAGATGCCCTAATAGTCGCTTTTTGCTAAATTTAAGGTAAATTTAAAATAAAGATCGATCCAGGTTAAATTTACGTATAATTTACATTTATGACTGCTGCATTAAAAAATCAACAGGGTGAAATTGGCGTAGCTGTAGTAGGGACGGGATTTGGTAAAAAAGTGCATATTCCCGGATTGCGATCGCACAAAGCTACTCAAGTAGTCGCCGTTTACAATCGAGATTTGGATAAAGCCAAAGAAATAGCTCAATCCAATGACATCCCCTACCCTTGCGATAATCTTACAGATATCTTGGAATTACCGCAAGTGCAAGCAGTCACTATATCAACACCGCCATTCCTCCATTACGAAATGGCAAAACGAGTATTGCAAGCCGGAAAACATTTATTATTAGAGAAGCCAGTTACTTTAAACGCCACAGAAGCTAAAGAACTTTATTATTTAGCCAAAGAAAAAAACCTAGTTGCCACAGTAGACTTTGAATTTCGCTTCGTACCTGGATGGTTGTTATTTTGTGAATTACTGGCGAGGGGGTATGTTGGTAACAAGCGTTTGATTAGAATTAACTGGTTTGGTTCTTCTCGTGCTAATCCAGAGCGTGGTTGGAACTGGTATTCTCAAAAGGATAAAGGAGGTGGCGCTTTAGGCTCCCTCGGTTCCCACAGCTTTGATTATATTCACTGGTTATTTGGAGAAGTACGGCGAGTTAATGCTCATTTTACAACAGCGATTTCACAAAGACCAGATGCCACAACTGGGGAATTAAAATCGGTAAATACAGATGATACCTGTATGCTGATGTTGGAATTAGCAGATGGAACACCTTGTCAAGTTTCTATTAGTGCGGTAATTTATGCGCCCCGTACTCATGGTATAGAAGTTTATGGGGATGAAGGAACTTTAATATTAGCTAGTGAAAATCAAAAAGATTACGTACATGGATTCCGGGTGTGGGGTGCTAAAGCAGGAAAACAAATTGCAGAAATTGAAATTCCCAATCGATTAATGTTTCCTAAGAACTACGCAGATGGACGTATTTCTGGATTTCTCCGAGTAGTAGATCAATGGGTAGGAGCAATTACCAGTGGAGAATCCATCGCACCATCTTTACGGGAAGGAGTTTATTCTCAGTTGTTAATGGATATGTGTCACCAGTCAAATGAAACATCGAATTGGGTAAATGTACCAAGTTTGGATGAGTTTCTTTGAGTTAATTATAGATACAGCATATTTCATATAAGCGATCGCGACATTTGGACTGGCAGGAATGCCCGTACCACAAGAGTTTGATAAAATTTTTGCGGTACCTCCTGCAATCTGCAAAGTGCTGTAAATAAACAACTTTGGTATTTGGGTGGGTTTTGGGGCTATCTTACTGGAAATTTTACCTAAGAAACTTTATTTTTAAATAGTTTAATTAAGCCTTGATTAAATAATTTTTATAATTAAAAATAAGTTTTTAACTGTACAAAATATTATCCTAATACAACGTTACACTGAAATTAAGCAATTAGCTAAAGAGAATAATATAACTAAAACTGAAGTAATGATAAAAGGTTATGTAATTCCTATTGTAGTAGCCATAATTGGTGCTTTTGGTGCAATAGTTGCTGCACTAATTCCAGTAATATTTCAACCAAATGAACCTACACCTAGACCAATATCTATATCAGAACCAAAACCACCTACACCAAAAACAACACCAGATAAAGCTGTTAGAGAATACTATGAACTTATCAATCAAAGACAATATGAAAAGGCTTGGAATATTCTAACTCCTACATTTCAAAGAATAAAACCAGATAATAATTACACTAACTATATAAAATGGTGGAATAGCGTGGATTCAGTAGCTATTACTTCAATAAGAATAATTGAACAAACCGAAAACAAAGCTATCGTAGATGCTAATATAATATATACAATGAAAAATGGGCGTATATGGACAGACACATCAGGAGTATTTACACTAATACTTGATGCTAATGGTAAGTGGTTAATTAATGATAAAACTAAATAATTGTTCAAGAAAAACATCTTAACTTAATTAGAAAAATATTGCAGAAAAAATCAATAAAAAAAAGGGAAATTATTCGTTATCTTCTCCGAAAAATAAAACATAAATACTAGCCTCAATTCTGATTTTTATAACTATACTTTTAGGCATTAAATATATTAAGGATACTTTTAGCTCCACTCTTAACAGAACATACTCTCAAAAAAGGGAAATTATCATGGGAATGAGATTGGTAGGCTCTGGCTATCTTGATGGTGGTGATATTAAAGTATATCGAGTTAGATTTAAAGCAGAGTTAACCTACTATATTTATGTAAAAACTGAAAAAATAAGTGCAGATTTTGATGTTTACGTCATGGATGAAAATAAGAATGTAGTTTCAAAAGATGAATCATCAGCACATGATGCAAGATGCACAATAACTCCTAGATGGACAGGTGAATTCTTTATAGTTGTGAGATCTGCGAAAGGTTATAGTCGTTATCAGTTGTATATTGGATAAACAACTGTTTTTAAAGTATTAAGCTAATGGTTGATTGAAATAAATCAAAAGTATGATGAGTTACATCATCATACTTTTGCAAATATTGACTTTTTGCGCGTCGTGCTAAAGCAAACACGGCATCATCATATGCAAAATTATTAAATTTTCCCAAATGCTTATATTTAGAAAGCTTTAAAGAGTCACGTTGAAAGAGAAAAACAGCTTTTTGATATTAGTGAATAGTACCAATAAATACCGTATTTATCTTTAACTATCCTTTGTAAAAGGGTACTATTGAGGAGGATGCAAGGGGTTCACGTAACTATAGACAACAAGCAAGCGCCTTTGTGTCGGTGCGGCTTTCATTGTCGTTACTCCCTTCCTGGTGGAAGATTACCGGCGTTGACAGAGGGAGAGAGTGAGGGAGGGAGGGAGTGAGGGAGAAATCTTAGAGCGGAACGGGAGTAAAAACGAATTTTTTCGTGGTG
>DESS01000210.1:9669-12447 GCA_002361335.1 Richelia sp. UBA3308 | reverse complement strand
TGCTCCCATGCTCCCGTTGAAACGTCAAGTAATGTCCGGCTTTGTCCTGGTTTTATGTAGCAGTAATACTGAATTTTAATGGAGCCGTCGGGATTTTTCGCTACGGCGATGTGGGATAACACCTTCCTCCAAGAAGTGGGGAATGTAGTACTCAGCTTTTCAGACTCAAAAGATGTCTTAGACATCAAAGATGTCATGATTTGTCCGGGTTAAAAGTATCAGTAATACCATCACGCCTAAAATTACCACCGCTTTCAATAAAAGCGAAATCTCTAATCAACAAATAAGCCTTTTATAGTCTCACAAAATACTTATTTAAATCAAATCGATAAATATCTAGTATTAAGTAATGTAAATCAGAGTCAGATAATTTTTGTAAATTCTAGGAAATTATTTCAAATTTACAAGTTGCATACTACAAAAAATCAACCAATCTTCAAGCTTTGAAGTGCTTAATTTAAAAATTAAAATTACTTTCGCCAGCCTATCAATAGCATGTTACATGTTGTAACTACCATTATACTGTTGGATTATTGATAATAGCATCAATAAGAGTCAAAAACATTGTGAAAGATTTAGATTAGTAAAGTTTTTTGTATCGGAATATTTAATTATAATTTTGAAAAGATATTATTGGAGATTATATAGCAATCCTAAAGAATTTATCACAAAATACTGATGCATATTAAGTAAGATATATAACTTTTCTCAGGATTGATTCCATTGTTATATAAACATCTTTTTTTCAAGCAAATTGTTGAAAAACCCCAATTACCTGCCAAGGGAAGAGAAGGAGAAACCGCTCTCGATGATATTCTCATTTTATTATCATTTTTTAGATAATTTTTGGCATTCGTTGTTGCATCTACTCCTTGTTGTGAATGTTTTTGACTTGTCTTGTCACCCCGTGAATCAATTAACTATTGTGATGACAGAGTAATTAACACAGCAATTAACATCATTTAGATGAAAGAGAAAAATTACCCTGGTTGGCGCTTAACACCTGGCTACATAGAGGAAAGTGGTTCTGATTTTGAATCAGTAAATATTCTGTTAGGTAGATTTCTGAAGGATCGTAAATCTGAAGATCCCTTACCAGGAAAACAGCTGTTTTCTGAAGATGGCAAGTTTGAATGGGGACATGCTCAACCTTTAGAGAAAGTGATACTTTCTGAGGAAGACTTGCAATTTTTACTACAGCATCCCAATTTATTTCGTAACGCCATTAGTATCATCGAACCTTGGGAATATGTAGGTATCAACCATCTTGGTGAAGAAGTACGAGCCTCAAAGAATGTCGCCTACATGGCACAAAAAATAGCTGACTGTGATTCGATTTTATTCCCAGTCTGGTCTACAGGCACCATTAATTTAGAACAAATCGTACCATTGATTAGCTCAAGTATGGCAGTAGTATTGGAAGGGGGACAAGCTTCGGTACACAATGAAGCCGAATGGACACAGCCCAACTGTTCTAGAGATGATATGTTTAACCTGGTGGAAAAACTATTATTATCTCGTTCCCCCCGCAGCGCTCCCGCAATTTTTATCTGTGTTAGTCATCAACTAGCCGCAGAATGTCATATTCGTCTGTTGCGTAAAGCTGTTAACGAAGTAGTGAATACAAAAGCTCTAAAACGGGATTCGGCAGGAGTTGCTTTAGATTCACTCATAATGGTCTGTAATAAAATTAAATCTATAGGGGAAAATCTGAAAATCGAAAAACGGGATGGACGTATTGTTGCTCAAGGTTGGAACGATGATAATTTTGCAGTGGTTCTAAATGAAGAAAATGAAGTAGGCGATCGTTCTTTATTACCTTATAAAACTCCTAAACAGAAAGATTCATCTATTCCCATAGAATTACTTAATGCCCATGAAATAATAGCACATGAGATGAAAGGAATCATTGATGATATGATTTTATGTTGTTATGAGAATGACATTGCGATCGCGATGTTTCATTCGGAGGAGGTTAACGAAGAAGCAATTCTCTTTGCCAATTGGGCATACATGACTTTACATAATGCGATTGTTCCTTATCGCTATACAATAGCTGCATCTCCTCTATCGTGGCTCTTACAGTTACCTTATTCTGTGAAAATTTTGGCTTCTACGGAAGCGAATGGAGAAATTTTAACCGAGTGTTCCTGTACTTGTATCAACTACAAGGATTTTGAAACCAAAAAAATTCGTCGCTCATTTACCTGTCAGTTTCACCCAGAACTGCTGTTTGATTTCCAAGATTTTGGCAAACGTTCTGCTCCTTCTTATGATGAACTTAAAAAGAGTGATGGAATGCGTTTGTTAGCCCGATTACTTTATGAAGGGATGCAAGAATAAAGTCTAGCCAAGATTTTATTGCACAGAATTTGAATTTAAAAAATTTTGTTTTTGTCTAGAGGATTTCTTTAATAAGTCAAAAGTATCAAGGTAATAAGTCATATCATGTCCGGTTAACAGTTATCATATTTGTGGGGGTGAATGAGTAATGAGTAATGAGTAATGAGTAATGAGTAATGAGTAATGAGTAATGAGTAATGAGTGGTAGATAATAACCGCCATTTTTTCAATAGGGTTATATAGTAATATCATTTCTTTATAAAGATGCGCCGCAATTGTGCCCGTGTAGACGGGCTTTGTTTCAATAGCCCCACCATAGTCTTCTGGAGGGCGATTAAGGGCAGCCTCATACAGAATTGGTATAAGTAATATGCCGGACTTGATATCAAAAGTCAAGGTGAATGGCCGAATGGCCGAATGGCCGAATGAAGAATG
>DESS01000210.1:6005-9507 GCA_002361335.1 Richelia sp. UBA3308 | reverse complement strand
TTGTTTTTCTCCACGGATAAATCTGTTCCGTTGCATCTAGTTTATTTTTCGGTCAATATTATTTAAATTAGTTAAAACATCTAAAAATTGAAGTTGATAATTACCTGTCGCAAATAATACTGCAGCACTTTGCTTTTGCTTATGCTGGGATCAGTTCAACTATCTTCTTGACAAAACTTGCCTCAATTCCGTATAGAACCTGTTGCTACAGAAACTTGGACTGGTACGCCTAGATTTTTGGCACAGTTAATGGTATTACATATTTTGCAATGGGATTATTTTTATTTAGAGTTGCACAAAAATAAGCCAAGGGCAGAAGAATTTTAAGCGGATATTAATTATTAATAGCCCATGGAGCATGGAGAAATGGGGAGATGGGGAGATGAGGAGAAAAAATTTCAAAATAATAATTACTCACTACTCACTACTCACTACTCACTCCTCACTACTCACTCCCACCTTCCTAATTCCTAAATGTTAATTAAACTAGCAGCATCTGTATCTAATAATAAATTTGCTTGAGGTTGATTGCGAAGAATAGAAGCTGGAAAGTCTTGAGTAATTTTACCCTCTAACATTTGTTTAACTACTTTAGCTTTACGTTTTCCTGGTGCGAGACAAATAATTTTTTTCGCAGCACAAATCATGGGAATTGTAACAGTAAAAGCGTATTTGGGTACACTTTCTAAATTAGGAAAATATCCTGAATCTACTTGTTGCTGATGGTTAACTGAATCTAATTTTACCAGTTTCACCTTGTAAGAATCATTAAAATCAGCAACAGTTGGTTCATTGAAGGCTAAATGTCCGTTTTCTCCTATCCCTAAAAAACACAAATCAATCGGTTGTGCTGTTAGTAATTTTGAATAGCGATCGCACTCTTCTAAAGGCTGCAAACAATTGCCTTCTATATAATGAAAGCATGAAGGATTAATCCGCTTTTCCACACGTTCTTTCAAGTAATATCGGAAACTTGATGAATGATTGGCAGATATTCCTAAATATTCATCTAGATGAAAACATATAATTCGCGACCAGTCAATATTATTTAAACTAGTTAAAACATCTAAAAATTTAAGTTGAGAATTACCCGTCGCAAATAATACTGCCGCACTTTGCTTTTGCTTAAGAATTTGCTGTAAATCCTGTTGAACGATGCTTGCTGCGGATAAAGCAAGTTCAGCTTCCGAATCGTAAATCTGAACTCCTAAACTATCAACGCGAAAATCTTTTTTGGCGCTTGACATTTGATAACAAAGAAATTGTTTGAGTTAAGTAAACGAGTATGGGTAGATTTTTACTCCACCCGTACACGTGCTAGTTACCATAGGTTGTCAGATTTTATGAGATTTAATTATAGTTTTTTGTATGCTTGAATGCAGCAATTATTACGAAAATGCACAAAATAATGTAAGCTATTTTATTAAAGTTTATATTTATTTACATTCTACGAGCATAAATTATGTTGGCTGCAATTCTGTTTGATTTAGATGGAACAATTGTTAACACAGACCCAATACATTATCAAGTTTGGCGAGAAATGTTACTTGAATATCGAGTAGAAATCAACGAAAAAATTTATAAATCTAATTTTAGTGGCAGGTTAAATCCAGAGATTATTCAAGACGTATTACCATTACTATCAGCAGAAGAAACCTTAAAGTTCGCAGCAGAAAAAGAAGCAAGATTTCGTCAACAAGCACCATTACTAAAACCCATAGATGGATTTTCACAATTATTAGCATGGAGCAAGAAGCATCATCTCAAACGTGCTTTAGTTACTAACGCTCCCAAACTAAATGCACACTTTATGCTGGAAACTTTGGAATTAAAAGATGCTTTCGACACGATAATTTTAGCAGAAGAAGAAGCAGCAGCAAAACCAGATCCTACACCTTATAAAGTCGCTTTGGAAAGATTGGGTGTCAGTGCCGAGCAAGCTATAGTCATAGAAGATTCTCCTTCCGGAATTCGTTCCGCTAAGGGCGCTCTTATCCGCACTATCGGTATGGCTTCCACTCAAACTCCGGAAACTTTACGGGAGCTTGGGGTATTCATGGCGATTTCCGATTTTGCTGATTCACAATTGTGGACTTTTCTGGATTCTCAGTTGACACAAAAGCCCCAATGATGGCGATTACAAGTAATGTGATTTTTGGGCGTTGCACAATTTGCACAATTACTATTTAAATCAGCAACGTCTCTTTAAAAAAGTCGCTTTATTCCCTATTTTATAAGACTTACAGCACCTATGCTTGTACATGAGAACTATTAATGATTAAACTCTTGTGGTACGGGCATCCTGCCCGTTTGTGATGTAACGAACGCCGCCTCAATATGCTCTAATTAACAATATCCCAAGAAAATCTAATTTCAACTGAGTAGTATTATCTAAAATTCCATAAGAAAATATTGATGATGATAATTGACTATTATTATCATTGCCAATAATCGTGGTAAAAATTAATTGCAATAGTAGCAAGGCATATCATAAATACTATTTATAAAATAAGTATTTTCTATGGATGTAAAACCAAGCTTTGTAGAGTTTCGGTATAAGCTAGTTTTAGTTTTAATATTTGTTTAAAAAAAATTAAATAAATAGTAAAAATTCTATCTAACAGGTTTCTGGGCTTATTTCATCTTCCCGCTTTCAGAAGCTTATTTTAACTGTATGTTCCTAATTAAGGTTTGTATTCAGATGAGAATCAAAGCAGAGTATATCTGAATACAAGCAATAAAAATTGTCAAAAACTTGCATTTTATACAGACATCGGTTACATTCGGATGTAAAGTCTACATCCCCACTAGGGACAGATTTTTGGAATATACAAGCGATTATTAAGAACGAGTTCGGTATGTAGATTTAACTGTTGCCGTTCTTGTATTTCAAGCTTTGTGTAACTCCTTACTTTGGTACTCATATCAACCTTCATTGGCAACTTCTTAAGCCGTTGTGCCAATACTACTTTTTGGCTTCAGTTTTCATGCATTCTATTTTTTTCGATTTTTATTGAGAATTTTTTTCAATATTTCCGGAAAATTTAGATATAGTGATGAGATATAAAGTAAAGCAGTAAAAATATCTGGATTAATAAAAATGAGGAAAATTAGTCAGAGTTCAAGTAGCTTTTTTAACTCCTATAGACATCAACAATTTATATGTATTTTTAATTTTGATGATAATGCTTGCCAAAATTTACTTATAAGTTTAAAAATTAAGGTTATATATAACTTTTTTTTTAAAATAGCAATGTGTATAAATCAAGTACGAGTTGAGATGTATAACTCTGAAAATTTGAATAGAAATCCACATAAAAGCCGGAAGATTCAAAAGCTAAACCTAGAACTGATACATAAATTTAGTGATTTAATAACTATCTATAGAGGTATAAATTTATCATTTTCATAATTTCTTAAGCCATTGGTAGCATTTTTTTAGCGCAAGAGAATTTTAATAAGGAAAGTGTTATAAAAGGGCTATGGCTTTTGGCTAATAAAT
>DESS01000210.1:0-5912 GCA_002361335.1 Richelia sp. UBA3308 | reverse complement strand
ATGATTGAGAAATGTTTGTAGTAAGCATGATTTTGACGGGAATTGATAGTAAATAAAACTATCTATATGTGTAATATCCTTTTTGCAAAAATCCACCACTTATGTCAGTTAGATGAATACCAATTTTTGTTCAGATCGTTCGCGAAAAGCAGGAGAAGATATTGTTGGTACTGCAACCAATAATCAGACTTATGTTTTGATAGAATGTCCTCTACCTTGGAATGGAGATGCTTTTAATTCCAGATGGGTACCCGATAATTTGCGATTTTTTGTCAAAGAAGCAAAACAAGCCAAGCTACCGATTAAATTTCAGTTAATTGCTAACGATGTATCACACAAAGTAAACTCTACAACGCTTTTGATTTATCACCAAGAAGAAGGAGGTGGTAAAGGCTACTCATTGCGAGAATTTAAGCTGGAAAATATCGAACAAGCCGCAGCAACCATTAAAAAATGGTTATGGAGAAAAAATCTCAAGTACGAAATAAATGCAACTACCACTAGAGATATATTAGTTTGTACTCACGGTAGTCATGATAAGTGCTGCGCGAGATACGGAAATCCGTTTTATTTTTATGCTAAAGATACTATTTCAAGTTTAGGTTTAGACAAAGTGCGAATTTGGAAATCCAGCCATTTTGGCGGACATCGATTTGCACCGACAATGATAGACTTGCCACAAGGAAGGTATTACGGCAATCTTAACCAAGAGTCATTTAAATCGGTATTGACTCAAACTGGCGATATTAGTTGTTTTAAGGATATTTACCGGGGTTGGGGAATTCTACCAAAATCAATTCAAATTGTAGAAAGAGAACTAATTTTGCGCTACGGATGGGATTGGTTTAATTACAAAGCTGCAGGTAGAATTGTAGAACAAAGTGACGATAAGAGTAATGTATTGGCAGAATTAACTTTTGAGAAACCCGATGGTTCGGTTTATACCTATCAGGCTCAACTTGTCAAAGATAATACCAAGACAAAAACCCTCAAAGCTTCTTGCAATGCCAAGCATGAAACTGTATTAGTTAAATATGCTGTTGCTAATATGTGGCTAGCTTCCAGACAGTTAGTCAAAGTCGCAAGTTAATTTCAAGTTAATTTGTGGAGTCGCCAAGTAATGTTTGCTCGTGGAGTACTAATTTGATCGAGTACTTACTATTTACAAATTAAAATTATGAGCAGAATGTGGATATTAATTCTCTTCATTTAATTCCAAGCTCCCAATTTTAATTGCCGGGTGTTTCTATCCAATGGCACCCCACAAGGGGGAAGTCAAAAGTATCAAGGTAATAAGTCAAAATTACCAAGGTAATAAGTATTGAATTCCCTCGCTAGGAATGAAATAAACACTCCGCCTAAAAAAGCCAGTTTTGACAAGAGTTTTGGCTAGTGTTTCTTAAAAGGAACGGAGTTATTTGATTTTAGATTTTAGATTGGAATGGTATAACACACCGCTACCACTAACAACTAACAAATAACAACTAACAAATAACAACTAACAACTAATATCAAGTCCGGCTAATTACTTACTATATAACATGCATAATCATTACTTCTTACTTCTTACTTCTTACTTCTTACTTTACCCCCACAGATATGATAACTGTTTAACCGGACATGATATAACAACTATTGTTCAGGTCTAATACTAATGTACTTATCCTGACGAATATTCATGATAACGCTGTAAATTTGAGTTTCCGGTGCCCCTAAAGTTTTGAGTAAATGAGTACCCAACTCCAAGGCTGCTTCAAATTCTGGTTGTACCACTTCTTTTGCACCCATTTGAGTTAGGATATCAATTTCTTTATCAGAGTGCGATCGCACTATAATATCTAACTCAGGGGCAATTGACAAAGCGTGTTCTAGGAGTAATCTGGTACTTGCGGGATCTGGTAAAGCAATTACTAAGGCTTTGGCTTTTTCTAAATGTGCTTTTTCGAGTACTAATTGGGAATCAGCATCGCCAAATAGATAAGGTATTCTTCTGCTTCTGAGTCTTTGGATTGCGGGTTCACTGTTATCTATAACGATGACTGGATAACCTTGGCTTTGCAAAATTTTGACTACAACTTGTCCAACTCTACCATAACCTGCTACAACTACATGAGAATTGATAGTTTCTGGAATTGATAGACTTTTGGGAGCTTCAAAACGTTGTAGGTATTTTACAAAAAATGATGTTCTTGATAGTTGATTGGCTAATGTAGGCGCTCTTTCTAATAAAATGGGAGTCAGAATTAGAGTTATTGCAGTAGTACCTAAAAGTAAAAGATAGGTTTCTTGAGAAATTAGTTTTAAATCTAAACCGGTTAATTCTAGTACAAAGGAAAATTCTCCGATTTGGTTGATGCCAAGAGCTACGATTACTGCTGTTTTTACAGAGTAGCCAAATTTTATAACTATGGGAAATATAATCCCTGCTTTACCTAGCATCACTAATGTTACCATTCCTAAAATTAACCCAAAGTTATTAATCAGAATATTTGGATCAATTAGCATTCCAATAGAAGCAAAGAAAAGACTGGCGAAGGTATCTCGTAATGGTAAAACTTTAGCTAAAGCATGATCGGCATAATCAATTTCTGAAATCATTAACCCTGCTACAAAGGCTCCCATTTCAATAGAAAGACCTAGAGCCGCTGTAGTTAAAGCCACTCCCAAACATAAAGCTATTATCGTTAATAAGAATAATTCATCACTTTCAGTTGCAGCAATATTACGAATCAAACGCGGTACAATCCAACGACTTAAAATAAATGCGATCGCGGCAAATGCGATCACTTTCCCTAAAGCCAAAAATAAAGCCGAAGCAATATTTTCCGGTTGTTTTAATGCGGGCAAAATTGCCAACATTACACCCAAAGCCAAATCCTGAACGATTAAAATCGCTAACATAATTTGACCATGGAGTGTATAAGTTTCTCCTTTTTCTGTGAGTGTTTTTAATACTACTGCTGTGGAAGAAAGAGAAAACACTACTCCTAAAAAAAATCCTTCTGCTAATCCGGAAGCCCAACCGAAAATAATCGTAATCAGGGTTACCAAGGTAGTAGTTAATCCGATTTGCAGCAAACTACCGCTAATAGCAATATCCTTGACTCGTTTAAGCTCGGTTAAAGAAAATTCCACGCCCAAAGCAAAGAGGAGAAAAGCAACGCCAAATTCAGCCAAGGATTTGATTAAATCCGCATCGTTTAATAATTTAAAGCCAAAAGGACCTACAATCAATCCGCTAGCCAAATATCCTAATAAAACTGGTTGACGCAGTTTGTTGGCAATATATCCACCCAGGGCTGATGCCCCCAAAACAGTGGTAAAATCCACAATTAAATTATGCCCTGCTGCTGCCATGTCTCCTCTAATTAAGTAAGCAGTGTTTTCAACCTTTAGGCTAGCGTGATAATCAGGAAAAGCTACTCACATTTCTTATGATTTTCTGACGATAAATAAATTTACAGCAGTACCATACCTTAGAAATCTTGTGGTACCGCCATCCCTCGCCGTCCGAATTTACCATATTAAGATAAAGTCTGCTGTAAATTTCTTCTCATATATAAGTCTAAAATTAAAAATTAATTTTTCCCTACAAAATTATTCCTGTCAATCTAAAGTAAATGTATTTTATAGTACATGCTCACTAAGTAAATAATTTTAGAATACAAATGTATTTCGAGAATGATTAAACTGCTTGTTTTGATATCATAAATTTTTAATGGCTAATACTCAACATTTACAAAAGTTGAAGCAAGGTACGGAAAGTTGGAATAAATGGAGAGAATACTGACTTAGAAGTTCCCGATCTTAGTAATGCGGATCTAACTCACGTCGAACTCTGTAATGTTAATCTTCGAGGTGCCAATCTTAATGGTGCGAATCTAAGTGGTGCTGAATTTATTTCAGCTGACTTTAAAGGTGCTAATCTCAGTAGTGCTAATCTATGTGATGCCGATTTATGGGATGCGAATCTTAAAAGTGCTAACCTTAGTTTTGCTGACCTTTGGAATGCTAATCTTACGAGTGCTAACCTTAAAAGTGCTAATCTGAAAAATACTAATTTAAAGAATGCAATAATTGATTTTTCCACAAAAATAGACAATAAATGGCGTTTAGTGTGGGAAATTGTCACTGAAGGAGCTGAGGATAAAAACCTTAGAGATAAGAAACTCAGTAACGCTAACCTTATAAATGTCAATTTTTTGAATGCTAATCTTCAGGGTACTAACCTTAGTTATGCTCAATTGTGGGGAGCGAATTTTAGTGGTGCTAATTTAAAAAGTACTAATTTTGAAGGTGCTGATATTAAAAGTACTAACTTTAGTTTAGTTGAAAATTTGACTCCTCAACAAGTCAAAGCTGCGCGAAATTGGCGACAGGCAAAATACGACTTGGATTTTCGTGTCAAACTTGGTTTGGTATAGGAATGGGAGATTTATACAATTAAGTTTTAACAGTCCAAATTCTAAATTCTAAATTCTAAAATTCAATTACCAAGGCAATATTTCGCCGTTAGAATGCCAAAATGTTCCGGTATTTTCCATATTCAATTCATCAATACGAGCTAATAATCCTTTGACTGATTCTTCGGTGGTAATTCCAGAAAAACCAGTCATGCGTGTTTGTACTAATCCCGGATGAAGAATGGCGACAGGAATTCCTTTTGATTTCAAGTCTTCTGATAATGATTTTCCTGCCATTGATAAAGCTACTTTCGACATTCGATAACCGTAGGAACCACCAGAAGTATTATCATCAATGGAACCCATACGACTTGTCATCATAATGATTTTAGAACCCGATTTTAAGTTATTCAGTAAAGCATGAGTTAAGCGTAAGGGAGCAACTGCATTAACTTCAAATTGTCTGCGAATGCTGTCAAAATCTAGGTTATCGAGGCTGACTCGTTCTATAATACCAGCATTATTGATTAAAACATCGAGTTTTATTCCGTCAAGTCGTTTAACTAAGCTCGCAACTGAAGAATCTGAAGTAATATCAACATCTGTTTCTATTTGTACCCCCAAATCCTTTAATTCATCTGAAATTGAACGACAAACGGCAATAACAGTATCACCTCGCTGTTTAATTTGACGACAATATTCTAAACCGATACCTCGATTTGCACCCGTTACTAAATAAGTTCCCATAGTGATGTTTTTATGATTTGAAAAACAGTTTTAGAGTATCAATTTTCCTGTGCGATCGCAAATTATTTTTAATTGTACAATCCAAGAATATCATAAGCTAAGGTTTCAATTTTTTCGGTTGATTCACAACTCTAATGCGGCTCAACTTATAGAGATGAAATTTCTAATTTCCAGTTACAGAAAAAACAAGTTGGTAAAGATGATGTTCATTTTCAGCAATTTTCTCCCAGTAAGGATATTCGCTACTGAAACTCGGTTGTTTTTTTAGATTTTCGATGGCTTGTTTATCGCTCCATAGGTGTGTCAGTAAAAACCTTACAGAGATGGGATTCTAGCAGTAAGCTTCCTGCCAAACCTACACCTTCTAATTATAGATATTACACTGATGATGATTTAAGAATAGCTCTGGGGGAGTCAGAGAAAACATGGTTGGGTACATCTGTCTAATAACTGATAACTTGCACCATTGCCAATTGCACATTTCATGGCATTATATGATGTCCGGTTAAACAAGCGTGTTCACTGGGTGAAGCAATGCCAAAGTTTTAGGTTAGCCTATGCTTCGTTTTACCTAGTGATCCTCGCTCACGACGTATTATGGGTAACTTGCCGGACATCATATTACGCCCTTATGCTAAGTGCGTAGCTTACGCTTGAATTCATACTTCAATTATGGAATGCGTGAACTACCCACACTGACCTGACGGTACAGTGTGGGCTTCCTGCCCAACAGAAAGCACAGTAGTAGATTTCTTGCGTCCT
>DESS01000338.1:8351-21591 GCA_002361335.1 Richelia sp. UBA3308 | reverse complement strand
AACAAGTAACGAGTAACGAGTAATGAGTAATGAGTAATAGAATAGGCGGCATCTTTTCAATCGGGTTATATAGTAAGTAATTAGCCCGACATCATATCACCACTCACTACTCACCACTCAGTACTCACTACTCACTAAACACTATCCACTAAATAAGTTTCAAATCAGCATATTCTGCTAGTAAATCATCGCTAGTCAAAGTGTCGCCTTCAACTTGAGGAGTCCACAATATCTCGAAAGCAAGCAGTTTGTCACTGGGGATGCTACCAAATTGACGCAGTGCTTGACGTAAATCGTCGGAGTTATTGATACTCGACATTTCGTTTTTACCTAATGTTGCTGCGATTAAGGTGACAACTATATATTCTCCCGGACCTTGGGATATTAAACTAGTGGGGTTATCTATTTCTGATGGTAACCCGTTATTGGTTGCAGCCGCTTTTAACTGATTGTTGACGTTAGTTAATGTTTCTTCACTAAATTTGCTGCGCTCGACTAAAGCTAGACGGTTAAATTCTGCTTCTGCGGTATTCAAACGAGCTTGAGAAGTACCCCCACCTGCATAAACCCAATATTCTGGATGACGTAGCAAGGCAAGACTGGCTTCTTGTAAAACTTGTGCTCTACCTTCTGATGACTCAGTATCGGCTGTTTCGGCAAGACGATTGAGTTCGGTTTGTAATTCCCTCGCTTGTGCTAATAAGCCTACTTGCAAACGAGTTACGGAAATTTGAGGATTGCTGCTGTAGCCGATTTCTTCTCCTCCACCACTAGCTACTCGGCGGAAGGTTTGCACGATAAAGTTAGCTAAAGCAAAGAAAATCAAGATACCAAATAATCCCCCAAATCCTCCACCTATGCCCCAAAAGGGAAATAGGAATGGAAATCCAAATCCACCACCAGGATATGGAGCGTATCCACCCCCCCCAGGTGCATAAGTACGAGGAGATGAATAGGTACGACTTGATGGTGCCCTGAAACCACCACCAATTCTACCGCCACTGCGAGCAGCTAGCGCTCCCGGTGCTTGGCTAAATACCAATGTCAACACCAAGAATATTACTAAGAAGGATTTTAAAAGCGGTTTGATGGTACTTTGTAGTTTTTTACCCATGATAGGCTCACTTGAAAAACAATATTTGTTAAGATTGATGCCGATTTTATTAAAAGATGCATTATTTGATTTACTTTGAACTCTTTTCATGGCGGCGGAAATAAAGTAACCATTTGTAAAGCCTCAAAGCTAGAAAAAATAATACTTATTACCTTGATACCTTGATACTTTTAACTTCTGCGTAGCGGTACTAGTTCTTATTAATTAGTAAATGGTTGATTATTTAATCATTCCCATTTTCACTTTTTTCAGGCTACATCTTAAATTTATCGTTTCTCTCCATGGTAAAACAGTAGCCCTTGGAGGGAAATCCACTACAGATAACCGTACATTCCAACTCACATCATTTTTTTTATCAGACTGATGTATTAGAAAAAACAATGAATCTCACAATATCATATTATCCATCCTCATGATATGTTTTTTTTATACATTGACCCTAGACTTAATCCAGGGAAGTATATAATGTATCTTAAAATACACTTTACTTCAGTAGTTAAGTTTACGTATATATCATAACTTCACACTTTTATTTAAAGATTTCATGAAGAAAAGCGGATCGGGTATAAACTAGGCTACGGTTAATATTAAACTTATGTGAAGAACGGTTATTTTACGACTAAAAATGGTGATTTCGGTTGAGCCTAAAGTGAATGATGCGGTTAATATGGATTTTTCTATGAATGATTACCTATATGGCAAATGGGAGGTAAGCACAAAGGAGTATTGAATCAATATGGCAATCAATCGGTTAAAGCCTAACCAGTAAAGCCTATTATAGGGATAGCTTAGAAGTGATATAGCCTGCACATCTACTGATAGAAATAGGTCAGCTAACACCATTATTTAAAGGCAGTTTCAGTTTTGCTTTTTTTTGGGTGAAAAGGTTGATTTTTGTTACAAACCTTTAGATACCAAACCTATTCATACTAATGACGGATATGTTTACAGTTTTTGCGAAAAAATAGGAGTTTTGAAGCTCTTATCGTTAACTGATATGTCACGATTTAGAGGAAATATCAAGCAAGTGTATGGTTATAATGAGCTATGCTTGGAATCATCCATAAATAATAAGTTTCCTTGGCAGGAATTTTCTTATACTAGTCGAAGGAATAGTATAGATGTTCAAGGATGAAAAATCGACTTAAAATATTTCAGGATTAGCATCTAATTGGTTTAAAGAAACATAGGTTAAAGCTTAAAGGTAAGAATCAAAAAAAATCTCAACATTCATTGATGTCCAAGGGATTTAACACCTATTATCTTTGTATTATCTTTAACCAGGGATAAACCGGGTTTATCTACTCGGCAGGGTGGGTTATTGTTATTTATGTGTAAGGTAGCTTGCTTGATTGAGGTTTCACGGTGGAAGCCGTGAATTGTATGAAGTGGTAGTGAAATGTTTTTCTCACTCAAGTGTCAGAGGGGTAAAAGAGAGATGAAATTGCTATTGGTATGTACTTCTGGAGGTCATTTTGCCACAATGAGGAGACTAGAATCTTTTTGGTCAAATCATGAACGAGTATGGGTGACTGACAAGAAGTTAGATACAAAATTACTAGAAAATACAGAAAAAGTATATTGGTTGCCTTATCAGGCTCCTAGAGACATTTTGGCATTTTGGCAAAACATTCCTCGGGTATTGAATATAGTCTATTCAGAGCAACCGGATATGGTAATTTCAACGGGGGCTAGTATTGCCGTTGGTTTTGCCTTTACTGCTAAATTATTTGGTAAGCGGTTTGTGTATGTGGAAAGTATCTCTCGCTCGGAAGAACTGAGTTTATCTGGAAAATTGGTTTATAAATTTAGCGATGAATTTTATGTACAATGGCCGGATTTATGCCATAAATACCCAAAAGCCATTTTTAAAGGATATGCTTAGTGCCTCTTGCCAAAATACAAAAATCGCTATGGTCAAAAAATGATTACTGTTACACTAGGAACAATTCCTTTTTCTTTTGATAGGGCTATTGATTGGTTAGACAATCTCTTGGAAGCTGGGGTAATTTCAGAAAGTGTTTTTGTTCAGCATGGTACAACCGATGTTTCTGCGCTGGCAAAATACATGTACGTGAAAACTACACCAATAGTCGAGACTAGTATGTTTAAGAAAATAGTACAAGAGTCTCGCTTGATAATATCCCATGCTGGTCAAGGTTCAACCAGGGGATTAGCAAATCAAGGGGCATGTTTTGTGTTGCTACCACGTTTGGCTCGTTATAAGGAACATATCGACGATCACCAATTATGGTTTGCTCGGGATGTAGAGAAGCTAGGAATACCTTACTGTACGACTTTAGAACATCTAAAGGGGATAGTGAAGTCTCCACCTCCTAGTTTTCAAGGACGAATATTCGATGAACCAAAATTAGCCGAACATTTAATGCAGATATATCCGGCATGAGATAGAAGCTGCATCAAATCGAGGCAAACTTTATTAGATTATAACTCAAAAATAAGATTTAGAAGTGGAGGCTGCTGTTCATATGAATAGAATTGCCAAAATAGCAATACGGCATTGGAAACTGCTCTTGGTTTGGAATGTTTTGGTGTTGGGGATTACTGCGGTTAATATTAAAATTACCCCCAAGGTTTGGAATAGCCAAGCACAGTTGATATTACCTAATGTAACTAGCGACAGTAATGCAGATTTAGGTAAGTTGGGTAGTTTTCGAGACGAGGGTGTATTGTTTTCTCAGCAAATTAACCCGTTGAATATTCTATCTTCTATTGCTACGAGCGATCATGTAATTGAGTCAGTGTGGGACAATGATCCCGAAAAAGATCAGTTTTCTCGGTTGGGCAATTACAAAAAACTGTTTGAAGTTTCTCCTGAGAAGGAATCAACGGTTATATCCCTCAATGTAAAAGGTTCTAGCCCCCAATTAGCCAAACAACGAGCAAATGCAATTATTAGGGCTTTTCGCGATCGCTTACAGGAATTACGCATGGATGAAGCACAACAGCGATCGCAATTTATGTCTCGGGAAGTTAAACTTGCTTATGATAAGTTAATTAGGGCACAAAAAAGTTTAAGTGAATTCAAGCAAAGAACCAATTTAGTTAACTCCGAGGAGCAGACAAAAGAGATTATTTCAGCGATCAATACTTTAAATACCGAACAAGCCCAAGCAACAGCTCAAGCACAAGCAGCTCAAGCCAGAGTGAGAATGCTATCGGCTCGTGTGGCATTAACTCCAGGGGCAGCAGTAAAATCTGTCAGACTCAAAGAAAACAAAGAATATCAGTTAATTCGGGACAAATTAAGCGAAATTGAAGTTGCATTAGTGGAAGCCCGGGGTAAATTAACAAGTAATCATCCTCAAGTACAGGATTTAGGTTATCAACGAAGGGTATTGCGTAATCAACTGCAAAAATACATTGACAATTATCAAGGGGTGGAAAATGGAGTCGATGTCGCAATTGGGGACAATACTGCCAGTTTAGCCGAGCAACTGGTTTTAGCAGAAAGCCAAGCTATAGGCATGATTTCAAAAGTTCAACAGTTGCAACCCCAGATTGATAAATTAAGAGCTTCGTTAAATTCTTTGCCCCAAAAACAAGCGAAATTACTGGAATTGCAAAGACAGTATGATATTGCCGAAGGGGTTTATAACGGCGTAGTGTCACAAGTAGAAAAGGCTAAACTCAGTGCCTTTAGCGCTTATCCTAGCGTTCAAGTGTTAGCTAGACCAATGATGGATACTAAACCCGCCGGTCCTAAGTTAAGATTAATGGTACTTGGGGCATTATTAGCTTCTGGTTTCGGTAGTGCTGCGATCGCACTGTTTTTGGAAAATCGCAACCCCTTACTCAGTCCCAAAGACATTGTACAAACCAATATACCCGTACTTGCAAGCATTCCCTACATCAAAAATATGAATGGGAAATTAGATACTAAATTGGGAGGAGAAATCGAGTTTCAACGATTGGCTTCTGCTGTAAGTTTAATGCAGTTAGAAAAAGGACGGTTGCTCGTAGCTAGCGCCACTACAGGGGAAGGTAAAACAACAACAACTTTGGGGTTAGCAAATGCGTTGATTAATTTGGGTTTTAAGGTATTACTAGTTGACGGCGATTTTCGCAAAAGCGAACTTTCGGATTCTTTAGGGTATGAACAACAAATCAACTGGGATTCACGATTTAGGCAAATTAACATCCGTCCCAATCTGGATTTATTATCCGTTAACATCACAGAAGATAAAATTGCCGAATTCGTAGCTCGGGGAGAATTTGAACAACATTTGAACTATGTACAAGACAATGGTAATTATGATTATGTCTTGGTGGATAGTTCTCCAGTTACTTTAACACCAGAAGCAGCATTACTTGCTAAAGTGATATCAAAAGTATTGTTTGTTGTTCGTTCCACAAGCAGTCATCGCAACTACTTCTGCGACAGCATCGAACAATTAACGCGTCATAAAGCAGAAATTGCCGGATTTGTAGTAAACGGTGTAGAAACAAGGGCGCAAGGCTACATTTACGGAAAAAATATTGCTACAGTACAATCAGTACAGTAAGTAAGCCTATTGAATGAACCAACAACCAGGGTTAAAATCTACTTCTAAAAAGACAGACGATGGCGATAGTTTGCGATCCGGAATTTGGATTCGTTGGCAAAATTTAACGCCATCGGAAAAAGTTGTTTGCGCCTACATTAGTTTAATTCCTTTGTGGTGGATGTGGGGTTGGAGACTTTATTTTGTCTTTTTAGTAGCGGGTATTCTTATTTATGAATGGCGGGAAAGAAGAGGAATTCAATTACAGCCTCCGAGTACGGCTGCCATGGGAATTATCTGTTACGGTTTATATGTTTTAATCCTACGATATTTTTATGGAGAAGCCGAGGGTGTACGACTCAATTTTAATGCCGTAATCGCACCATTAAATAACGTTGTTTGCTTTGGTTTACTGTTGTGGTATATTCAAGACCGAAAAATCCGAATTCGTCAGTTTGTTGTTTTTTGGTCTTTTTCAATTGTTATTGTCACCATGTTGCTGACGTGGGCAGTAATTTACTTTGGATTAAATCAAGGAGATTATATACCTCCTCGTTCAATTTATGGTTTACTAACGGGTAAATCAAGCCATTATGAACCTGGAGATGGTAATAGTAATTTCTTAATGCCTTATTTCCCTACTGATGAATCTATAGGCGGATTAGTTCGTTATTTATACTTTTTTCCAGGCCCGGAAGCATTAGCTTTGGTAATGGCTTTTGTTTGCCTATTATCCTTAGATATCAAAAATCGTCTTTGGTCATTTTTATTATTATTTGGTTCAGTTTTTTTACTACTTACAAGTGGAACTCGTTCGGTTTGGGTAAGTTTACCAATTGTTTTAGGTTTGCGATATTTATTTACAACGGGTAAAATATTTGGTCCAGCATTTGTATGTGGATTATTAGCAATTGTTAGTTTTAGTTCTTTGTCTGTTCCTGTGATTAGCAATACGGTAATAAATCAGGTGACAAATACCGCCGAAGCTACTGCAAATGCTCGTGCAGATTCTACAGAAGTTCGTAGTGAAATTTATCGTTTAACAATAAAAGGCATCGAAAATGCTTCAAATTCACAAGTGATTTTTGGTCATGTCGTCACCGGAGAAGCAGTTTTACCGGGATACAAACCAGCAAAAGTCGGTACTCATAGTTTTATTTTAGGAACGTTGCTTTATAGAGGTGGTTTATTAGCTACCGGGTTTTTCTTAACCTTTTGGATATCCCTACTTTGGTGGTTATATAAAACGCGTTATGATAGACCTTCATGTCTTTTTATGTTTGTACTTTTTAGCCTTACGTTTGTCACAATGGAGTTAGAAATGCCTGTATTACCAATTTCTCTGGTGTGTATTATGCTTCGTACAAATATTGAGCAAAATTTTTCACAACAAAATTATCAAGTATTGAATTATAGTTCATAAATATTGCTCATCCGTACTTAGTATGCTATAAAAATAAAACAAAAAGCGAACTCTTAATTGGCAATAGGATTAGGAAACAGCGAATAAAAATAGTATTTACTATCAAGGTAATTTATACAGCTTGTTTCCTTTGTCTAGTAATAATTTCAAGCTTTTTAGCAATACTTTTAGCATACTATATACTGAAGAACTATAAATATTGCTTATTTTATTCAATTAATATCAATCGGTTTTTAAAAAATCGAATATATATTTGAATTTGAATTTGAATTTGAATTTGAATTTGAATTTGAATTTGAATTTTATTGTCAATTGGATTTTAAGAGGATTTAGGTAAGTGTCACAAAACTCTGATGGTGCCCTACTCTCATTGCCTTATTATTAGCTTAAAAATCAGTGTACAGCACCCGACAATAAAAATGTACCAGTTGCCTCAGTCCTATTTCAATAAAATTGACAATGTAATTGAATATTTTGTTTAAGATTTAAATTTCAAAAAGCGAAAAATATTTTGATTTATTTTTTCATTAAAATAAATCAATAATGTAAATGAAAAAACAAGGTGCAGATTTTTACCAAATATTCCTAATCGACAATTAACAGGCAAAAAAATCAAAAAATGCCCTTACATCAAGTAGCAGAAAAAGTAGAAGATCGGAAATTATTTTCAGGAATTTGGATAAAATGGAATAATCTGACCTATCCAGAAAAAATAGTTTGTGCCAATATAAGTTTAATTCCAGCTTGGTGGATTATTGGAATTTATAGATTTATGGCTGCATTGATATTTTTTGGCATTGCTTGGTATGAACAACGACATTATGGCAGAATACGCTTAAAAAAACCAAGTTTAAATGCGATAGCCTTATTTATATTTTCTAGTTATAGATTAATTGGTTCAATATTTTATGAGTTAGCCACAGATAGTAAAATTAATATTACAGAAGATATCCGCTATATTTTATTTTGGTATGGACTTATTTTATTACTTTGGTATGTTCAAAGTAACAATATTAGAGTACGTTTAGAAGTAGTAGCTTGGGCTTGCAGTGTACTCGTAATACAAATGCTTTTGTTTTGGGTAGTTGGGGAACTTATTTTCGGAGGTAGAGACTATA
Source organism: Richelia sp. UBA3308 (assembly GCA_002361335.1). Lineage (GTDB taxonomy): Bacteria > Cyanobacteriota > Cyanobacteriia > Cyanobacteriales > Nostocaceae > Rivularia. Next base: position 13,431 of record DESS01000338.1, on the reverse strand, counting down.
TATATCCACGCACAATTTTTTCATTGCTGGCGGGAAACGCCCAAGGAAACTATGAACATGGTGCAGGATTATCTAATTATTTAATACCTTACTTACCTTATCATACAAGTATTGCCGGTTTGAAACGTTGGAGTTTTTTCTTTATAATTCCAGAGATTTTAGCCTTAGTAGTAGCTTACATTAATTTAGTTTCCCTCGATATCAAAAATCGTCTTTGGTCGATATGCTTATTTACAGGTAGTTTCTTCTTGGTACTTGTAAGCGGAACTCGTTCTGTATGGCTGTTGCTACCGATTATTGTAATATTACGTTACACATTGATCTATGGAAGAATTCAGGGCTATGCATTACCCTTAGCATTGTTAGCGATCGTCAGTTTTACAACACTGTCTTTCCCTCCCGTAACAGACTCTCTTTTAGAGGTATATAACTCTCAAGTAGAAACAGTAGGGGAGGTACGTGCCGATTCAACAGAAGTTCGTGGTGAAATATATAAACAGACTTTAGAGGCGATTCCAGATAAACCGATATTCGGTCATTGGATTGTAGGTGCTACAGTATTAACTGGATTTGAATTAGGGCGTGTTGGAACCCACAGCTTTATTTTAGGCACTTTACTGTACCATATGGGTATAGTTGGAACCTTAATATTTTTTATATTTTGGATATCCTTTGCAGCTTGGTTGTATGAAACTCGACAGGGTAGACCATTATCAGCGTTTTTTCTGCTGATTTTATATACTTTATTATCTACAGTTATGGAATTTGGAGAGTTAATTGCCTGTATGCTAGTCTTGCTTGCGGCTATAGTTGGTTCTGGGAAGATTAAAAATAGCAACTAATATCGATCATGGTTTGATTTATGTATAAAATTGTCGTAATACCTTGATTGTAAACAAACATAATTGATCGCAAGGTAGGCAACACTAAAAACTAACAACGCTCCAACTATCAACTAACAACTAAAATCAAATGAATAAAGATACTGCAAATCCCTTAGTAAGCGTGATTATTGGTAATTATAATTACGGTAGTTTTATCACTGAAGCAATTGAAAGCGTTTTGAATCAAACATACCGAAATTTTGAATTAATAGTGGTAGATGACGGTTCAACAGATAATTCACGAGAGATTATTGAAAGTTATCAAGATAAATTAACTGCGATTTTTCAGCAAAATGAAGGACAAAGTGCAGCATTTAATGCAGGATTTGCTCGTGCGAAAGGTGAGATTATTTGTTTTCTCGATTCCGATGATTATTATTATCAAGAAAAACTAGCAAAAGTTGTCGCAGCATTTAATCAAAATCCTGTAGTGGTACAAATATCTCATGGAAGAACTACAGTTGATGTCGAAGGCGGAATTATTGGTAGGGATCCAACTTATTTTAATCAAGGTGATGTTAAACCCTTACTTTTAAAATGGGGAAGATATGCTTGGGCAGTGACTTCGGCATTATCATATCGGCGTTGGGTTTTAGAGAAAGTTTTACCGATTCCCAAACAAATCCGTGCTGGGGATACATACTTAACTGCAACTGTACCATTTTATGGGGAAGTAAGTAGAATTGAGCAGCCATTAATGTATTATCGAAAACACGGAAATAATATGCAAGCGAATAGTAATAATATTTCTTATTTAATTAAACAGCGTGAAGACACGGCTAATTGTATTAATGATACTGCTAGCAATGTGGGTATAACCCAACGTTTTGATATTGAACGAGATATAGATTACCGTAGTTTAAAAATACTACAATCTGATAGGGGTTCATTCACACAAACCTTAAAGATAATTTGGATGACTTTGCAAGAAAGTAGAGCGATAAATTATAGTTCTAAAGATACTTTAGAAAGACTTGTGCGCCGGGGAATGTGTGCTTTATTTCCGAATGAAGCGAAAATATACATGAGTTTAGGATTGCGACGTTATTCACGGTTTAAATTGACAGGTAAAAAGCCACAACTAATAGGTAAAAAATCGAAAAAATTTAAATTTTAATCACAATTATTGAAGCGGCAAACTTAAAAATAAGGAAGAGCGGAAGTTGGAATAAGGAAGAATCAAACACCATATGACGGTGGAGAATTCTACCCATATATTTAAGTTAAATATAAAATATAAAATCGAATCACCAAAAAATAAACAGGATACAAGCCATCGATAATCCGCCCGATTGCAAAAAAAATATTTATCCTGTGGGTACTTGATAACTGATAACTGATAACTGATAACTGAAATGACTAGCGTACTAAATCCCAATCAAACATCAAATAGACAGAAAAAAGCCCAAAAAAAGCTGATAGTGATTCCTGCTTACTGCCATTCTTTAGGTGGTACAACAGTTAGTCTGTTAATGTTAGCTATGGGTTTTGAGAAATGTCAGGCAACCGATAAATTATGTATTTTAATCCATAAAGGTTCTTTTATGGAAAAATATTTTAAAGATGCAGGCCAATCCGATTGTATTGAATTGATTGAAGCTGATAATTCTAATCAATTTCTCAAATCCGCCTTACATTGGGTAAATAAACAACCAAAACATTATCCTTTATTACTTGATAATCTTGTTTGGCGAAGTTACTTACCCATACTGACATTGTTCTCACCATCTATAAGGCTAAGTCGCCGTCAGGTTTATCATTTTTGTCATGATTTAGCACTGTCTTATAATTATTTAGGATATTTAGCCAGAAAAATTACTTTCGCTAGTCTTGCCCCTGGTGCTATTTGTAATTCACAATTTACAGCAGAACATATCCGTAGTTTAATGCCGGATATTCGGGGAATTCTTTATCAACCAGTTGACTTAGAAAAATTTAATACTCAAACTGTTAGTACTGCTCCAGATAATTTGAAATCTATTATCAATTCGGGAGCGCGAATCATGCTTACTCCTTCACGTATTAGTAAACCCGGAATGATCAACGATAAAAATTTACGGGCATTGATTCCGGTATTGGCTAAGTTAAAAGCAATGGGTGAAAATTATCATAGTATTGTAATTGGGGAAGACTTTTCTCCCGAAAAGATATACAGCCAAAATTTACTTGAGAATGCTGCAAAAGCTGGAGTTGCAGATTGTTTTACGATTTTACCGCCTACTTTTAAAATTGAAGATTATTATAAGTATGCAGATATAGTTGTTACCTTAGCACCACGGGAACCATTTGGGCGCACCGTTGTTGAAGCTATTGCTTGTGGTGTTCCTGTAGTTGGTAGCAATATGGGTGGTATTAACGAGATTTTACAGAATTTTGCCCCAGAATGGACTGTTAACCCTGATGATTCAACAGCAGTTGCTCAAACTATTGTTGATGTTGCCAAAAATCCAAATACCAAAGAACTTTTGACAAAGGGTAGAGATTGGGTTGAAAATCATTGTAGTCTGGAAAGCTATGCCCAAGGGATGATGCAGCTTACTGGTTTAAATGCGGAAGTAGCTGTTTAAATCAAGATTAAATGCCGGTGGGTGAGGTGATATCAAATCCGTTGGCATCGGGATTATATATTTTTCCAGGCAGAGGGGCGCGGAGGTATAGGCAGAGGAAGGCAGAGTTTTTTTTAGCTAATTTTTTAAATAATTCCGATGTATTCGGAAAGGATATGATGGGAGGCTTGTTAATTTTGTATTTGATTTTTCAAGGCTTCACACACCCCCTTAGTAACTGTTTAAATCAAGATAAAATCTCGGTGCGGTAGTTTAGGGAGACTTGTTAATTTCATATTTAATTTTTCAAAGCCTCACACACCCTAGAGTTGATATTAGCTGATGCAAAATCTAACAATTATTTTTATGGATTATGGAAAAAGTTTTCTTTTTAACTGGTGCGAAACCTCCTCAAACTGGAGGAGAACTTTACAATTATCAACTTTCACAATATTTGGAAAAACTCGGTTGGCAACAAGAATATGTCAGTTTACATGAAAAAAGACATTATTTGAGACTTGGCAAGATACCAATTATCGGAGATATTTTGGCATCTTTAATATTTATGGTAATTTTGTTTAAATATAGGGGGATTTTAGTAGAAGACCATTATTTTAGTAGATTTTTATTATTGACGAATATCATTCAACGTTTTATCAGGAAAGGTAAAATTGTTGTTTTAGTGCATCTTTTTTACGGTTATGACAGTCAAGATCAATTTGTGATTAGAAGGTTAATTAATAAATATATCGAAAAATTCCGATTATCTTTTGCCGATTTGATAGTTACGAGTAGCGAATATTCTAAAAGTGAAATAGTATCTGTGGGAATTAATCCCCAATTGATTCATGTTTTATCACCGGGATTAGATAGAGAAAAGTTTCAAATTTTACCAGCAGACGGAAATATCGAGAACAAAGATAGTAAAAGCAGTAAAAAAATCTTATGTGTCGGTAATTATGTTCCCAGGAAAGGTATACTCTATTTGATAGAAGCATTTTCTCAAATAGAACGACAAGACTTTAGTTTACATTTAGTCGGAAATCGTAAAAATAATTCTAGTTACTACAATCAATTAAACAATGCTGTCAAAACACTCAAACTAACCGATTGTGTTGTATTTCACGATGGTGCAGACCAAGAAAATATTAAACAATTATATACTTCTGCCGATATTTTTGTTCTGCCTTCTTTTAAAGAAACCTTTGGAATTGTCTTTTTAGAAGCAATGCACTACGGATTACCAATAGTTACGACTAATGTTTCTGCAATGCCAGAGTTAATAGAAGAAGGTAAAAATGGTTTTTTAGTTCCAACTGCTGATTCTCAAGCATTAGCCAAAGCCATATCAAAATTAATTGAAAATCCCGATTTAATTAAAATAATGGGAGAAGCTGGCCGTAAAAAAGTTGCAACCTCTTATTATTGGGAGCAAACTTGTTCTGGATTTGCATCTATTATCCATGAAGAAAATTTAAAATTTGAAAATAGGAAATTCAAAATTAAAACTTAAAAAATCAAAATTAAAAATTCCAAAATGAATTAAAGATTAAATATAGCAAATTAAAAATATAAAATTATGGAGGTAAATTTATACAGGAGGTTTTATGTTAATGAGGTACATTTGAACGGGCAGGGATGCCCGTACCA
>DESS01000338.1:4045-8221 GCA_002361335.1 Richelia sp. UBA3308 | reverse complement strand
TTTGAAGTTTGAAGTTGGAATTGATAACTTATAATTTTAAAATATTAGCAATGCAGAATATTTCACAAATTGAGACTGCTTCAATTAAAGAAGAAACCAGTTCCCCAGATATTTTAGTTATTTCACGTACCTTTTTACCTAAAGAAGGTGGAATTGAAGAATACGTATATAATCGCTGCTTACAAAATCCCGAAAGAGTCATTATGTTAGCAGCGACTTTTGAAGGCTATCAAGAATTTGATAAGGCTCAAGAATTTATTGTACATCGTTGGTATTTACCAAAAATACCCCGTTTATTTGGCTTGGGAGCAATAATCAAACAAATTCTGAATATGTTTTGCTCTTTTGTCGTCGCAATTAAATTATATTTTCGCTATCGCTACCGTTATATAGAGTGGGGACATGGTTATGATTTTCCTTCCATTTTGCTATTAAGTTATTTCTTACCAATCAAATTTTTTATCTATATACATGGAGACGAAATGCTTTGTGCTTTGCGTAATCCTGTATTAAAAAAACTATTTGAATTAACTTTAGAACGCGCTACAGGTATTGTTTGTAATAGTTTATTTACAAAAAATTATCTCAGGGAAAAATTCAAATTTAATACCCCTACTCACATTATTAATCCTATAGTTAGACCAGGAAAATTCGGCGATCGCGCAACAAATCAACACTATCTTGAAAATTCGCGCTTAAATATCCGTCAAAAATATAATATATCAGAAAACGCCATCGTAATCCTTTCCGTAGGAAGATTGGTAAAACGTAAAGGCTTTACAAGAGTCATTGATAATTTAAATCAGCTCTTAAATCAAGGCTTGGATGTCCACTATATAATCTGTGGAAGAGGTAAAATGCAATCTGAACTTGAACAAAAAGCTTCTCAATTACAAGTTAAACAAAGAGTACATTTTGCCGGATTTGTACCTGATGAAGACTTAGCAGGTTATTATGCAGCTTGTGACATCTTCGCCATGCCAACATTTTTTGATACACAAGGTGCCAGCATAGAAGGATTCGGTATAGTTTATGCCGAAGCAGGTTATTTTGGTAAACCTGTAATTGCTTCCCGTGTAGGAGGTGTAGAAGACGCTGTACACCACGAAGAAAACGGTTTATTAGTAAATGCCGATTCCCCAGAAGAAATTTCCCAAGCATTGACTCGTTTATGTCAAGACAAGCAACTACGGGAAAAATTAGGAAGCAAAGGAGTAGAGTTAGCTAAACGTAAAACTCCCCATTCTATTCTTTATTGTTAGGAGCAGGCAAATTTAGAATTTAGAATTTAGAATTTTTAAAAGATGTCAGATATCAGTACTAAAAAAATAGCTACAAGTAGTTTGTGGCTAACTGCTAGTTTTGGATTTGCTAAAATTTCTCAACTAATTTCTCAAATATTTCTGGCGCGTTTGCTCTCACCCAAAGACTTTGGTGTTTGGGGTATGGTGTTGATTGTCACAACTCTTAGTGCCCTGTTTAAAGATGCTGCCATTGCCTCAGTATTAGTTCAAAGAGGTTTGAATGATAAAAAACTGGTGAATGCCGTTTATAGCTTGGGTGTAAATATCTCTATTGTGATGTTTATTATTCAGGTTTTGGTAGGATTTCCATTAGCCAAATTTTTTGGCGAACCTATAGTATTTCCACTGACGTTAACTGTAGCGCTAGTGTTTATAATTGGTGCTGGTGCGGGTTCTCACGGTGCTGTTTTGCAACGCCAAATGAAATTTCGCGAGCTAGCAATTACTGATAGCTGTGCGGGATTTGCCCGTTTTGGTGGTGCAGTAGTTTGTGCTTTTTTCGGAGGTGGTGTATGGTGTTTTGCGATCGCAGAAATTGCGATGTCATTAGTTGATGCTTTATTGAAGCGTTACTATAGCGCTACAGTTTTTCAATACCATTTCAAACCGGATTCAGAAGCAATTCGGGAGGTGCGTGCTTATATTAGTAGTTTGGTAGGAATTAATTTAGCTGTTTATGCGAATACTAATGCCGATAATTTAATTGTAGGTCGATTAATTGGAGCGCAGTCTTTAGGTTACTACAATTTGGCTTATCAATTGGCTATGCTACCAACATTTGCTCTTTCTCAGATTAACCGAGTTAACTTTTCGGTACTGTCGCAGCGAAACAATGAAGGTAGAAAAAAATATCTTTGTCGGATGTTGGAAATTTATGCTGTATTTTACGCTGGTATTTACGGTGTAGGGTTTGTTGTCGCACCCTGGATTATTCCTTTAGTATATGGTGAACAATGGTTAGCTGCGGTAAGCATCTTTCAAATAGTAATAGTTTTCGCTTATGCCCGGGGTTTCATGTCGATTCTCGGTACAGCTTTAAATGCTATAAATAAACCAAATATCAATGCTGCAATTAATTGGGTTTTAGTTCCCTTATCCATCCCAGCTTTCTTTGTAGGAGCTAATTTTGCAGGTGTGACTGGAGTTGCGATCGCAGTTGCATTTATTATGGGTGTTGGTGCGAGTATTTGGTTTTGGTTGGCGGTGAGTCGTGCTGGTAAATGGAATATCATCGAATTGTTTCAACCAGTAATGCTACCAACTTTCATTATTATAATATCCTTGGGAATTGTAATTAAAATTCCGTTGTCAGCATCTGTACAAACTTTTGTGCAACCAGTTTTACTAATTGTAATTTACGCCATCGGATTATCAGTATTCTCAGGAGGTAGAATTCCTCAATTATTGATTAATCTAATCAAACGTTCCTTAAATAAAGCTTGAATAATTATCAAAGTTTGACAGTTATATAGCAGGTAATATCATTTTTAACGCAGAGGAATAAGGAGGTAAGCGCAGAGGTACGCAGAGTTTTTTGAGTCATATTTTAAATTATTCTAATGTAAATAATTCAGATTAATTAAAATCTACTTTGAGTTCCTCTGTGTTAGAAAATCAAAAATTTTCCAGATTAGCTCTTTATTAGATTGTCTATCTAAAAATAAACTATCTAACACATCTATACAGAGCCATAACCATTTAAATTTATGGCTCTATATAGGAGTTGTTATATGTAATCTAAATTCCTTATTAACTAACATGAAAGAACAAACAAAAGTCCGAATTTCTTCTCAAGTTTCGGACAGATTATTTTTCTTAGAATTTCTCAAAGCAATCAGTATTACTTCGGTAGTATCTTATCATGCAATTTTTGTTCCTCGGTCTACTTTTATCACAAGTAGTGGCATTTTAGAAAGTTTATTTGCTCCTTTGAGATTTTGTGTTCCGGTTTTTCTAACTATTTCGTTTTTACTTTTTGAACGTCAAATAACTCAGTCTTCTATACAATCAAATTTACCTTTATTACAAAAACGTTTAATTCGTTTGGCGATACCAACTCTATTTTGGTTCGGTGTCGCAGCTGGATTAAAATTCATCAATGGAAATTCCTATACAGAAATCATTTATGCCATTTTCAAGGGTGAAATATTCACTGGTGCTTATTATTTACTAATAATATTGCAGCTAATGTTGATTTTTATCTTAATCAGAAATTGGTTAAATCAACAAAAAAATATTTTCGTTACTATTACAATTCAATCATTGGTTTTCTTATGTATTTATGCGAGTATTTTGGGTTTGTTTGGAAATCATATATTAGAGTTTTTAATTAACATGGAACGTCCTTTTATTATTTATTGGTTTGTGTATATAGCTTTAGGAATATATATTTACAAAAACTTTTCCTGGATAGAAAAGAAATCCCGTTCTCTAAGTAAAACCAATAAATTATTAATTTTGGGCTTTACTGCTGCAATAATGATGATTGAATATAGAATCTTAACTCTACTTTTAGACTCTCTACGTCCTTTTGATTATGCCGCATTCTCTTGTATTTTCAGTGTACCGGCGATGTTTATATGTTTTGCATCCGTCAATGAAAATAATTTACCTTCACCTGCTGTAAAAATTACTCAACTCCTATCAAAATACAGCTTAGGTATTTTTTGTATAAACGGCATTTTAGCCCAAATATTTTTGTCCATCGGTACAAAATTTTTCAGCCAAGCCAGCTTCAGTCTTACTCAAATACTTGTAATCAAAATTATCGGTTGGATAATATTACTTACAATTTCCTTAATGTTATCAATATTACTAAAACGACTTGGATTAAAAAGAGTTGTTTGTTGAATTAGTTGTTAGTTGTTAGTTG
>DESS01000338.1:0-3997 GCA_002361335.1 Richelia sp. UBA3308 | reverse complement strand
TCGTTACGCGTTACTCGTTACTCGTTACTCGTTACTCATTACTCGTTGCTCATTACTCATTACTCATTGCTCATTACTCGTTACTCATTACTCATTACTCATTACTCATTAGTGGATAATCAATCAGATTTTATAAGCCTCGAAATTCATGGTCTTATATATAGTGCAATAGTACTAATATAAAATCAATAAAAATTTTAATTATTTTTTAGCAGAAAAATTGATATTATGTATATTTATGCTAATGTTGTATTCCCCAGGTAAACCTATACCGAATAATTGATATTACCCTCCTCCGACAATAGTAACTATTTCCAAACGGTCATTTTCCTGTATTTTTGTTTGCTGCCAATATTGACGATGTAAAATTTCGCCATTATATTCAACTGCAACCAAACGAGGATTATAACCTAATTGCACGAGTAAATCGGGTAAAGTGGTTTCCTCAAAACAACTACGGGTTTCACCGTTTACTTGTAACTTAAGACTATTCATACATCCTTAACTTGCTATCTACAGTTTGAGGGCGGTGTAATTGAGATAGAAAAAATTGGGTAACTAAAGTAGGTTGTTCTGCTTGCATAATGCTTCGCACTATTGCTACACGGTTTGCTCCAACTTCAATTACATCATTGAGATTATTGGGATCTATTCCACCAATGGCAAACCAGGGCATTGGACAATTAGAAGCCGCATAGCTAACATACTGCAAACCAGCTGCTGCCTTGCCTTCTTTAGTTGGAGTTTCGTAAACTGGTCCTACACCAATATAATCGGCACCTTCGGTAATTGCTCTTTGCATTTCTTCCGAATTTGTGGTAGAACGTCCTATTAAACGATGAGGACCGAGTAAATTACGGGCAACGGATATAGGCATATCTTGCTGTCCTAAATGTACCCCATCGGCTTCTACAGCTAAAGCGATGTCTATACGGTCATTGACCAAAAATAAGGCATCATAGGTGTGACATAGTCCGCAAAGCTTCTTAGCTTCTTCTAAACGAATATTATCATCCGCTGTTTTCTCACGATACTGTACTAAGCTCAACCCACCTTTAAGGGCAGCTTCTACAGTCTCCAATAAGTTTTCGCTTGTGGAGGTGACTAAATACAAACGCGATCGCAATAGTTGTTGATATCGAGTAAAGCCCATTAAATTACTTTCGAGAGTATAAACTCGATAACGAATTTGCTTAAATGTTTTACCCATGTCGGAACTATAAAGTTTTCCGTATTCTTCAAGTACCCGCACGGCTTCTTCTACTCGACAAAAATTAGCTTGTAATAAAGATTTGAGACTTTCACGTTGCTCCTCTTGTGGATGACTTAACTCAGTTCCTGTATCACCAGGCGTATTTCGCGCCGCCCTAAATTCAGCGGTATGCCATTTGGCTACTTCTTGCCGTAAATGCTTGCATTCCCGAGTAAAATCGCTATTATTCAAGCCAAAGCGACACCATTCCTCGATAATTCGCAAACCTTCACGAGTACGGTCTAAATTAGCATCTAAAATTCGTAATACAACTTGCTGCACTTGTTCTTTTTGGCTGTATGGCTCGACCATTACAACAACCCCATTATTGCTTTCATCGTAACAGTCAGCCTGTTTCATGTTCCTAATGTTGTTATCATCGTTGATTTTAAAAAAAAATTGCTTTGTATTAAAGGTAGGGATTGTAGATCTTTGGATTTTGGATTTTGGATTTTGTATTTTGGATTGGATTTTGGATTAATTTACGGCATGATTTAAGTAAATACACTGCATTGCAAGTATTTTAAAACACTTTTAATCGTCTAAAATTTAAAATCTTAAATCTAGAATTACTTGGTCAACAATCTAAGTGGGATTTTCAATATCCTCATAAATGAGGGTATAAAAACGTCAATCAATTTTAGATGCATGAATTTTGGATTTTGGATTGTTCCCATAAATAATTTTCATAAATTAATTGCCATAAATTAATTGCCATAAATTAATTCAGGGATGCCTAGGATGCCCGGATTCACCAAAAACCAGATTATCACAGGTGTTGAAACCTTGTTGCTTAAAACCGCTTGTAAGCGGAATCCACAATCTAAAATCCAAAATCTAAAATCTAAAATTTCTGGGTCAATTTGGATGTAAGGAGTGGTACAAAAGTGATTAACTTCCCTAATTTATCTCGGCGAATCTTGGTTAATATTCTGTGGTTAAAACAGATTATTCAAACCTTGAAATCATGTTCACACCTCGAATCTCATATGCGTACATCTTCTATCTATTCCCTTTTGTGTTTAACGGTTTTGTTAACTGCGACAACTACAACTTTACTGAGCCAAAGCTCTAATATTGCCATTGCTCAGATACCGTCGATGTCGTCGGATGAAACCAAGAACGAAAATTCAATTTCTCAGGTTAATGTACTGTTTGTCAACCCAAGTATCGGAAATGACAATAGTAGCATGGGGCAAGAAAGTACTCCCTTCAAAACAATTACCCAAGCCTTACGAGTTGCCAAAGACAATACTGTAATTAGACTTGCTCCGGGTACTTACACTGCCCAAAATGGAGAACAATTTCCCTTACTGATCAAAGGGGGCATTTCTATTCAAGGAGATGTTCGTAGTCGAGGTAAAAATATTATCATTCAAGGGGGTGGAGAATTTCTCACTCGCTATTACGGCAGTAAAAACATCGCCATATTTGCTAGTGGTAAAGCTAAATTAGCAGGTGTAACGGTAACAAATCCCAATCCTCGCGGTTACGGTTTGTGGATTGAATATAATCAACCAGTGGTAGAAAAAAACACCTTTACTGGTTCTACCCAAGATGGAGTTGCAGTAGCAGGTACAGCCGCGCCTCAAATTCGCCATAATTATTTTTATGGTAACGGCGCAAATGGAATTACAGTTTCGGGAACATCTCAACCCCAAATCGAGCAAAATACATTTCAAAATACAGGCTTTGGGATCAATATTGCCCAAAATGCATCTCCTCAAGTAATTGGTAACAAAATTTCTGATAACAGAAGCGGCATTATAGTTCAAGCTTCCTCTCGCCCTGTTTTGCGAAATAATTCTATTTTTAAGAACTTTGAAGACGGTTTGGTAGTAATTTCTCAAGCCATGCCAGATTTAGGTAATTCATCACTACCAGGCGGCAACGAATTTAGTTTCAACCAGCGCTACGATATCAATGCCGAAGCTGCCAAACAAGAAATTTCCGCTTACGGTAATAAATTAGCCAGTAACCGTATTGCTGGAAAAGTCAATCTTAGTGGAACTGTAGCGCCTCTAAAAGCTCCCATTTCTCAACTTCCCACAAGACGTACCCCAACATTACTCCAACCCAGAATAAACCGCGAAAATACCCCTTCCTCACAACAGTTACCAACAACACCCACCCCCAATAACGAACAATCAAGTTACATGAATGTGCAGCCAAATACAATCGAATTCGCCGCACCCCAAGTAGCATCCCAACCCATAGCAGCAAAACCAACACAGCAAAGAGCAAATACACCCTCATCATTACCATTACTAAAACCTGCTCCTACAGGGGAATCAGCCCTTTTACCCACAGATCCAGCCACAATGCCTGCAAGTAATAATGGCAATAGGAATATACTTACACCCGGAGTTTCAGCAAATTTCAACATCATTCAAAACCCACCTCAAATAAATGCTATGGGTTATCGAGTAATAGTCGAAGCTGTAACCCTAAGACAGCAGGAATTAGTAAAATTCATCGTTCCCGATGCATTCCGCACCCTCAGACGAGGAAAAAGAGTAATGCAAGCAGGAATATTTAGCAGTCGCGATAAAGCTAAGGAATTAGTCAAAAAATTCCAAAACAACGGATTGAAAGCCGGAATTGAAGCGATGAAATAATAAGGGTGAGTAGTGAGTGGTATTAGGAGTGAGGAGTTATGAATATTTTTCTTATCTCCCCATCTCCCCATGCCCATGCCCTTTCGGCCCAATGCCCCATGCCCCATGCCCTTTCGGCCCCATGCCC
>DESS01000385.1 GCA_002361335.1 Richelia sp. UBA3308 | reverse complement strand
TGGCACACCGTGCAGCAGGCCAGCGGCCGCGTAAAGCCCACCCTACAGATGAAAACGGGCTACTTCGTAAACGACGACAGCGCCCTGGAGCAGGAAGCCGACCGTGCCGGCGAGGCCGTGGCCAGGGGGCAGAACCTTCGCAATAGGCATGAGATAGGTCCTTATCCCCTGAAGGGAGTGATTCAACGAGTAACCTTTGAGGTGCCAAAGGACGAGACTTTAGCAAAAATGGATCTCCCTACCCTACAACCTAATGATAAGGTAAAGGCCTTTCTTCATGTGAAATATGACAAGGGTTATAATTATTTGTCTGGATTTGGCATGAAAGAGAAAAATTCTAAACAAATATGGAATACACAAATAAAGTGGAAAAGGCCTAATAATTATGAAGAAGGTCGTTCAGTAATAGGACATCCCTTAGGCCCTGATCATGTACTTGGAAGTGTACCTCAAGATAATTTTAGTTTTGCACGAAGAGATGTTTTAAAACTACTAACAGAGGAAAGTTATGTATGTGGTCATTTGCTATCTGAAAACTTAGGGGGACCAGGAGATAAACATAATCTAACTGCTATTCCTCAGACAGCAAATAGCCAGCATGAAAAACAGATAGAGAAACCAGTTAAGCAATTAGTTAATGGTAATAAAAAATTCATTCATTACCATGTAGAAGTAGAATACCAAAATATCAGTTTGGCTAAAATAAATCCAAAATATAAATCAATATTAAATAGTAATAAACATGATCTTAGGGATCGCCCCAATAAAAAAAGCTGGAATGAACAATCAAGTGTTAATTCAAGTAATATTAACCAGAATACCCAAATTGAATATGCTAAAAGATTGATTTGTGAGTGGTTTGTTTTTGATTACGAAGGTAAACCCCAGAAGAAAACTAAAAAGGTAATAAATATTGATCCTCCTTCAAGAAGTAAAAAGGTAAATGCAAGGGTAAATGACAATTTCCACATACCTAATGGATCCCAAAATAAGTCTGCCATAGCTGAAAAAATAGATGGGTTTCATCCACTTTGGGACGATAAATACGCAAAGGTTAAGTCTTATAAAGTAACTACAGATAATGAAGGAAACCCTCTGTTTCCCTATGCGAAGAATAATCCCAATGTTAATGCTAAAAAGGTTAGAACAACTTGGAAAATAAGTACTCAAAATAATCAAGAAAGTTTTGAAGCCTTACTTGATGCGAAAGAAATAGAAAGTCGTTTAGATAAACGTGTTGAGCAATATCTAAATCAAAAAATTGATGGTTTGGCTGAATTGGTCAATTACATCTATAATCGTTTTGAATTTAAAGCGAATAAGCCTTCAAGATTTAGTGTTCATAAAAAACAATTGGAAGACATATTAAACACTTGCAAGATTCTGGTAAAAGATAAAAATAAAGCTCTCAAAAAACTTGAGAAAAAACCCGAAATAAAAGAGGAGCAAGGTGTCTGGACCGACATTATTCAATCGTGTAAATTGGAGATTGAAAAAATGACTAAATCATATTTTTTTGAGCAAAATACTACTTTCCGTTTTGGTGTTGAGATACGGAAGATGGTTAATCTTGCCAATAGAGAGTACCATAAAAAAATAGATGAATACCGCGCAAAGGAACGATTAAAAAAGAAAAAACTAAAAGAGCAGAAGCAGAAAGATATTAAAATGATAGATAAGACTTCGATTAATAATAATCAAGAGTCTAAATTATCCAAAAATTCTGAAGCAATGGAAATTCTAAATTCTATAAAGAAAAGTCCATCAGAGTTATACAAGCTTAAACATAATTCCAAGAATCAAGGTGTAAGTACTATCAAAAAGGATACAAAACATATCAATAGATTTGATTATCGACGCTCGAACAACAATAACCATGTAAAAAATAACTATTATGAGAATAGGAGGATGAGAGATAAACAGAATCTTTCCCCTCGCTTGTGGAGTCAAGGTTGGAGTGATGGTAATAATCGTCATCGGAGAGATAAATACAAAAGTAATAATTCAGAATACAATAGGGGGTATGAAAAGGGTATGTACCAAAAAGGTTTCTCCCTCGGAGAAATGTGGGCTTTTAGGGGTAAGGATTACTATTCATTTATATTTAAGGATAGTGATACAATGGATCTAAAAAGGGGGTTCAGTGATGCTTATTCTATTTCTATGAAAAAAATATCGATGAAAGAAGAATACAGTCAAAATAGAAGCCGTAGGTATAGTACAGGTAGTATAAATTATAACAATAGAGAATACAGTAGAAGCCGAAGCCGAAGCCGTAATCGAAGCAAAAAGAAAAAACGTACAAGCAATTACAAATAATATATTTACATGACAAAAGAATTACCTTAATGTCTTGACAATGCGCCAGGTTCATGATTACAGTGAATATGTATAAGTAGACTTACTCCCGCCTTTATGCCCAACGCTCCGCTCTCCAATCCTTAAATGCTCGGTTCCAGATCCTTATCCTACGAAGCCAACCGCACGGGCTTATCCGGTGCCCTGAAAGCCCAGATGGAGAAACCCTTCGATACCTCGCTAGACCACATTCGGGTCAAGGCCCAGAATAGCTTTCCAGCGTTAGTTTGGGCTATTCATCGTCATGGCAACTATTGCCGCAATTAAGCCCCTGGCATACGTCAATTATACGAGTCGTCCCCCTTTTGTCCGGACCTCTGCCGGGCTAATAGACAGGGCTTTAGGTACCTTCCTTTACCTAACGCCTAACGTCCATGCCCCACGCAGAAAAGGTAGAACCCCAGAGCCAAGAGCCCGCTGCTGAAGCCAGCCCCAGCGGAGTAAGCTACCCCGCCCAGACCCCGGTTCCGGTGGTTAGCAGCCCGGCCAAAGCGGTCATCCAGCGAAGTGAATCGGAGGGGGGCGCTTCCGAAGGTGTTGCCGCCGCCCCTAGTCCCAACGCCAC
>DESS01000004.1:32762-39264 GCA_002361335.1 Richelia sp. UBA3308 | reverse complement strand
TTTGGCATTTGGCATTGGGCATTGGGCATTGGGCATTGGGCATTGGGCATTGGGCATTGGGCATTGGGCATTGGGCATAAAAAATTGACGACTATTGAGTTTTTTACTAATAACTCCCGTTTCTTTATAAAGATACGCCATTTGGAAGCGCCCAGATTTGGGCAAAGCTGTGTGGGATTACCCTTTTAGGGTATAACTCTTTTTCCCATCTTTATTCCCCATTACCATATAAAATCTACCATTAGGTCATACAACAGCCACAAGCAATACCATCTTCGTAGTAATCTTACCTGGGAAGTCTTTGTAAACTCTTATTCTGCCTCATAGGTTACTGTTGATAATGCTGAACAGTTTTTTACTATGTCAGTTGACAAACTGTCACTCAGTCAATTCCCTGACTTACCTCTTAAAAGATATTCTATATTTGTGCAAGGAGTGATACCACTTCACAATACGTTTGTCACAAGCTTATTCTCGCAATCCCTCACTATAAGGGAACAGTGTCGAGTTCAAATGTTGCATCAAGTAAGTGAAATGGTATAACTTTATACAATAAAGGCGCTTGGTAGGCAAAACTGTCAGGCGCTTTTCCATGTGACGGATTAATCATAAGTTTTGAAAAAAGATACAAAACAAAAACCGGGGCTTTAATCCCCGGTTGTGTCAATTAATGAAGCTGCACAAGTGGAATAAAATTTAACCGATAACGAAGTTTACCAACTTGCCGGGTACCACAATCGTCTTTTTAATGGTTTTATTTTCGATATGGCGTTGGGCAACGTCGGATTCGCGAGCGTACTTTTCTAATCCAGCTTTATCTAGTTGTGCTGGTACTTGTAAATCGCCGCGTTTTTTACCATTAATTTGAATCACCAAAGTTATTTCATCGGCAATCAAGGCTTGTGGATCGTGTTGGCACCAGTTTGCGGTATGTACTGAGTTATCATTCCCTAACAAATGCCATAATTCTTCGGCGATGTGAGGCGCGAAGGGTGCCAGCATCAAAATTAAAGTTTGGATTCCTTCTGCATAAATTGGTGAGTCTTTACACTTAGCATCAGCGAGGGCGTTACTTAGCTTCATCAATTCAGAAATAGCCGTATTGAATTGATATTCACTGTTTACATCCTCGCTGACTTCTTTAATTGCAGTATGAATCGCTCTTCGTAAATCTTTTTCAATTTTGGATTGGGGATTTTGAGTTACCGATTGTTTGGATGATTGTGGATTATTGACAAAATCAGTTACCAAGCGCCAAACTCGGTTAAGGAAGCGAAATTGTCCTTCTACATCGGCTTCATCCCATTCCAAATCTTTTTCAGGGGGTGCTTTGAAGAGAACAAACATCCGTGCCGTATCAACACCGTATTTAGCGATTACATCTTCCGGCGCGACACCATTGCCCTTAGATTTGGACATGGTAGCATAAAGCTTTTGTAAAGGTTCTCCAGTTTGAGGATCGCGGGGATCGGCAGGATTTACTAAATTAGAAGGAATCCACTTATCTTTACCACCCTTGTTGGGATTCATATAAGTTAAACCCTGTACCATACCTTGAGTTAACAAATGTTGGAAGGGTTCATCAAAATTGAGTAAACCTCTATCTCGTAATACTTTGGTAAAGAAGCGAGAATATAACAAGTGCAAAATTGCGTGTTCGATACCGCCGACGTACTGATTAACCGGCATCCAGTCATTTACCTTAGCCGAATCAAATACCTGGTTCTCATTTTTCGCATCGGTAAACCGCAAATAATACCACGACGAATCAATAAAAGTATCCATCGTATCAGTTTCTCGCTTCGCCGGGGTGCCGCAACTGGGGCAAGGTACATTTACCCAACTTTCTAATTGGGCTAACGGTGAAGCACCACGTCCAGACAATTCTACATTTTCGGGCAACTCTACAGGTAAATCATTATCAGGTACTGGTACCGCGCCACAATTAGGGCAATGAATGATGGGAATCGGTGCCCCCCAATATCGCTGACGGGAAATCAACCAGTCTCGCAAACGATACTGTACTCTTGCTTTACCAAAATCTTGTTTTTCGGCATATTCCACAATTGCAAGCTTTGCATCAGTTGAGTTCATTCCGTCAAACTGGCCCGAATTTACTACTATTCCGGGTTCAGTGTAGGCTGAAGAAGGAGACGCAAAATTTTCCGTCTCTACATTATTTTCGGGGGGTGCAATTACCACCTTGATAGCTAAATCCTTTTCCTTGGCAAATTTGAAATCACGGGCATCGTGGGCAGGTACACCCATTACAGCTCCGGTACCGTATTCGTAAAGTACATAATCGGCAATCCAGATGGGAACTCCTTCCCCAGTAAACGGATTGATTACTTTTCCACCCGTAGGAATACCCCGTTTAGGCTTATCTTCCGCAGTGCGCTCCAATTCGCTTTGGTTGCTAATTTCCTTGACAAAAGCTTCTACCGCACTTTGCTGCTCGGATGTTGTAACCTCTTTAGTTAAAGGATGTTCTGGCGCTAATACTAGGTAGCTTACGCCATATACGGTATCGGGACGTGTTGTATACACGGCGATTTTCTCATTCATTCCCACAATCGGGAATTCTAAATAAGCTCCCGTAGATTTACCAATCCAGTTAGCCTGCATTGTTTTAACCCGTTCCGGCCATCCCGGTAACTTATCCAAATCGTTTAATAATTCTTCAGCATAATCAGTAATTTTCAGGAACCATTGTCGTAATAATTTACGCTCAACAACAGCGCCACTACGCCAAGAACGACCTTCACTATCAACTTGCTCGTTTGCCAATACAGTTTGATCTATGGGATCCCAATTTACCGCTGCTTCCTTTTGATAAGCTAAACCTGCTTGGAAAAACTGTAAGAAAATCCACTGAGTCCACTTGTAATAATCCGATGAACAAGTAGCCAGTTCACAATCCCAATCAATAGACAAGCCCAGACGTTTTAATTGTCCCCGCATTTGGTCAATATTTTGATACGTCCACTTTGACGGAGCTACTCCTCGTTTAATAGCAGCATTTTCCGCCGGTAAGCCAAAAGCATCCCAACCCATAGGATGCAGCACCCGATACCCTTGCATTCGCTTGAGACGGGCAACCACATCAGTAATAGTATAATTACGGACGTGACCCATGTGCAGGCTACCTGATGGATAAGGAAACATCGACAAAGTGTAGAATTTTGGCTTATTACTATCTGTAGGGGTTTTATCCAAGCCAATTTCTACCCATTTCTTTTGCCATTTTTGCTCAATCTCTGCTGGGTTGTATCGGGTATCCACCGAAAATACTCCTAATGCTACTGCGATCGTTTCTGATGACCTATTGTAGATGTAGTTGGGGAGATGGGGGACAAGGAAGGGGACAAGGGGACAAGGAGACAAGGAGATGGGATTGTAAGCTTTAAGGTTTAACCTATTACCTTGACTTTTGAAATTTCTGCGAAGCGGTTGACTTTTAAGTTTTAACCTTTTATCTTATGGGTAAATCAAAAGAACAAAATTCTGGCTTGTTACGGGTGTTTGTCTACGGTACCCTTAAGCCAGGTGAAGCAAACTACGATTTCTACTGTGCGTCAGAGATCCTAGATGCAAAAAAAGCTTATGTTCGTGGTGAATTATATGGGCTTCCTCAAGGATACCCAGCAATGACGACGGGAAATGATTCTGTCTACGGATATTTACTCTCGTTTGTTAATCCAGAAGTTTTAAGCAGTCTTGATGAACTTGAAGATTATCATCCTCAAAGACCTAACAAAGAAAACCTCTATAATCGAACACAAGTTGAAATATTTGATTTAGAAAATAATTCTCTCGGTTTTGCCTGGGTTTATTTAATGGATTTTATCACAATTTTTCAATTAAAAGGCACTCCACAAACTGATGGTTGGTGGAGTGGAAAAGGTTTAAATCGTTTTGAGTGATGAGTTATGAATTATGAACCTAATTATTAGTTATTAGCTGTTCTAATAATTAATAACTAATAAGTAACGAGTAACGAGTAACGAGTAACGAGTAACAAGTAACAAGTAATAAGTAACGAGTAACGAGTAACAAGTAATAAGTAACGAGTAACAAGTAATAAGTAACGAGTAATAAGTAACGAGTAACAACTAACAACTAACAACTAACAACTAACAACTAATTATATTTTTGAGAATCCCAACGTAGGGGTTGTGTTTGATTTATTCCTTGTTGGGGTAAATTTTGGGCTGCTTTGGGTATTGGTAACGGTGGTTTATTCAAAGCAACCATCGGAAACGATCTATCATCCGAAGAACTTTTTTGGGCTTGCTGTAAGGGATTGCTAGCCAATCTAAATATTCCTGGTTCCCCACTGGGAATTAAACTCGATAGCGAACCGATAACGCAAGCTGCAACGGCTGCACCTCCGAACATCCAAATTATTTTGGTTCTCCGGCGTAACCTTGCCATTACGCTATCAACTGTCTCTTCTATTGATTTTCCTGACTGCGGTACTGGAAGATTCCGCAAGCCTTGCCGCAGTGATAAAAGTCGTTTGTGTAACCTTTGGATTGAGGTATCATTTGCTAGCCAATCTTCTACTTGCTTGCGTTCGGCAGCTGTTACCTCTCCATCAAGGTAAGCACTCAATAACTCGAAGCGATCGCGCTTCACCATATTCTTAGCACCCGATAATTGATTGGTATTAGGGTTGTTCCCATCAGGCAATTGTTGTTGATTTTGCAAGCGGGAGTCGTCAAAGTGATGTTCTGTGTTCATCTTAACATTATTACCAATAATATACGGGTATACACAGCAGGCAAGCTTGAGAATTTAACTCTTATTGTTCTCCCAGGGGCAGACGCACAAAATATTTTTTAACAAATAGTCAATTAATATCGTTTGAAAATTAATCGGATAATTATCCTGCTCATGTAAGGGCGAACGCTACAATTTAGCTCTCTACATAATTTTGTAGTTGAGCTTGTAGTCTAGATCTTGCTCTGGCAATTCTTGACTTCACTGTTCCTAAAGAAACACCTGTTATTTCAGCAATTTCTTCATATGCCAATCCTTCAATTTCTCGTAACACTATTGTGGTACGAAATACTTCCGGTAAGTCCGCGATCGCAGAGCGCAGTTGCTCGTAAAATTCTCTTGTTGTCAGTTCTTCTTCTGGCCCGGGAGTGTCGCCAGCAATTTCCCAATCCATTTCTCCATCGTCTAAGGTACGGGGAGCATCCAGGGATAAAGGACTAACAACTCGCTTGCGTTTACGTAATTCGTCGTAAAACAAGTTAGTCGCAATCCGACTCAACCAACCTCGGAATTTACTAGGGTCTTGCAACCGACTAATATTCCGAAAAACTCTTATCCAGACTTCCTGAGCTAAATCTGCTCTATCAGCCCAATCAGGTGCTAAGTGATACAAAACTCTATCAACTTGCGATTGATAACGACGCATTAGTTCTGCAAAAGCAGCACGTTCGGGGCGCACGCCAGTCTGACAGCGCAAAATTAGGTCATGGTTTGAAAGTTTATCAACTTCTACTGAGGTTTCCGGAAACCTGGCATCAAGTGTAGACCAGGATGCAGCAATCGATTGACTCATATATGTTACTGGCTTCAAATCATCCCTATCTATTAGACCTGTAAAGATGCATTTAGTTCCCTTCAATAGTGACGGATTTATAACTGGTACAAATATTTAGTATAAGCTTCAGTAAAATTACGGTTAAGAATCAGCTCCCCAAATCTGGATTCTACCCACCAGAACTAATTTTTAAGCTTCGAGTGTTTTATATAGGTAAAAATCCTTGTACGGTGCCAATTTAATAATTGCCTATCCCAATGATGAAAATCGCCTGAGCGGCTAAATTTATATTTGTAACACGTAATGTTTTGTAATTGCTTATTATTTTTATAAAGAATTCATGAAAAATTGTCATTGGTGACAATTAAAACTCTTTTCATATAATTTAAGCAAATCATACCATTCATGAAAACTTTATAAAATGTTTTGATAATTTTTAATAGATATTGAAAAATAAGTATTGCTTTTGGGTTGTTTTAGAAATTATAAAATTAGATAAATTTTAATTTCTTGTTAACCAAGCAAATTCTTATTTTCGTACCAGCTTTACTAAAATTTGAGGTGTTGTATCCCTTTGAGGAGGATAAATACCCTCAGAATCATTTGGTAGCGGCACTTGAAGTTGGACGAACATCTGGAGAGAAAATGTAATGGTTACTGCCAACAATAATTTTTCTAACATGATTTATCTCCCACACACCTTTATTTAATGATTGCTAATTAGGCTTTTTAAGTTCCGGCTCTAACACCTATTATCAGAAGTTTTTTTGTTGTACAAGTCATCCTACTTGCTTGCTCCCGTTGAATTTTGCCCCGTGAAGGGCAAATTACTAAAACATCAATCAATGCCGGGATGCCCGGAAAAACAGCCGATTATGGGGTTGAAACCTTATTGCTTGAAACTGCTAGTACCGCTTCGCGGAAGTAAGAAGTAAGAAGTTTGAT
>DESS01000004.1:31841-32706 GCA_002361335.1 Richelia sp. UBA3308 | reverse complement strand
TTTACGCCGTGTTGTACTAGTAATTTAATTCCAGCATTGCGGAACATTGGCAGGGTTCCAGGGCAACCGAAAATTTGAAATCTAAAATTAAAATATAAAATTAAAATCTAAAATTTTTCGCTCAGAGATCCGAATTTGTAAATGTTTAATAAGAGTAACGCGAACTATGATTAGTTAAAAGGTTATTTCACAGAATATAGATTGTATATGGGAGGCTTTCGGGAGACACAAAAATGGTAAGAAATGATTCTTTAGTGCGTATAGCAATGTTGCTCTGTTTTGGTACGGCAATTTTATCTTTAACCCTTCATTGGCAAATGAGTAGTTCAATACCAAAAACGGTTAAAAATTCGGGTGTCGTCAGTAAAACTGAAGCTGAAGATTTTTTGAGACGACAAATTCAACGTTTTGTTTCTGCTGGGAAAGATGTAATACAAGATTCTGTGGCATTACCACCATCAAGCACACAAAAAGCCTCCCGATATAAATCCGAAGCGCCGAAGGCATCCAAGCAAAGAAAAGTATTAGTTGATTTAAGCGATCGCCGAGTTTATGTGTATCGTCAAAATACGGTTATCGCTAGCTATCCTATTGGTGTTGGAAAAAAAGGTTGGGAAACCCCTACAGGAACTTTTGAGGTGATACACATGCAGGAGTACCCAGCATGGCAACATCCAATTACTGGTAAAGTTTTTCCAGCAGGTGCCAACAGCCCTTTAGGAGAGCGTTGGATTGGTTTCTTGAAGGATGGACTTAATGAAATTGGTTTTCATGGTACACCCAACTCAGAACTAGTAGGAAGTCCCGTATCTCACGGTTGTTTAAGAATGCGTAATACTGATGTTCGCTTACTCTACGAACAAGT
>DESS01000004.1:25176-31768 GCA_002361335.1 Richelia sp. UBA3308 | reverse complement strand
GACAAGGGGACAAGGAGATGGGGGGATAAGGCTTTAACCTTGCTATCCCAACTCCTAACAACTAACTCCTAACTCTTTTGCTCAAAGCTTGGAGCGTAAGCTTGAAGTAACGTACTTACTTGACGCAAAACTTCGTTACCAGTGTTTTTACCGATAGCTTGACGTTCGGGGAAGAAATTAGGTCTATCTAAGTAACGAGAAATAGCTTCTCCTACTTGTTGGGAAATAAATTCTTGAAGTTCTGCTTTTGCCCTTTGACGTTGGTAGGTAGCACCTTCTTCTGTCGTGGCGTATAGGGGTGGCAAACGGTTGAGAGCGTAAGCCGCAATATCCCCTACATCAAGGCAGCTTTCGCTAGTAGCCTCTATTTCTGCGACTCGGGCGATCGCCTCTGTCAATACTAACTCTTCCATTACGTTAATAAATTGTTTGCGAGGTACCGCCACTACCTCACCAGTTAACAATGCCCCCATCAATCTATCAAGGGCCATGTACTCTTCTATGGAGAGTTCGGAGGCATTGTCGCAGATTCGTCCAACTTCTGCTTCCATTGCTGGTGTTAGATAACCATCCTGGAGAGCCTGTTCTACAATTTTTTCGATACTCATAAGATTCATTTTATTATCAGCCACCCAAGCAAGGTAGGACGGTACCAATTCAATTTCTAAATTTTCCCACTAAGGGTAAATAATACACATTTTACTGACAAATGTAAGGAATCACATCCCCATTATTCAATTTCATTAAAACGCCAGGGTACTGGATCGACGGCTTGTCCGTTGACATACACACCCCAGTGTAAATGAGGACCAGTTGATGCACCAGTAGAACCTATACCGCCAATGAGTTGACCTGGTTCAACCATATCGCCTTCTTTGACGTCAATCCGATTCAGGTGCATAAAAATGCTAGTGACTCCTTGTCCGTGATCGATGCCAACTACGTTACCATGAACTACGAAACCTTGTGATTCTTTACCAACTAAAGCAACACGTCCAGCGGCTGGAGCAACTACGGGCGAACCAAAACCACCAGCGTAATCAACACCACGATGGTAATAGTTCTGTGCAAATACACCATTGTAGTAGCGACGTACACCATATATTGTACTAATACGTGAATTATTTGGTCTACGGAAGGAACCGTTCCAATATTTTTGTGGTGAAACAAGTGCTTTGAATTCTCTTACTCGATCTCGTTCGTGTTGGGTAAGTTTTAAACCACCTTTTTTACCGGGTAAAGTAATTCTTTGGGTAGGAAATTTACGGTTGTTAACCCATACAGCTAAGTTTCGAGTTTCTCCATCCCCTGAAACACGAATTACTTTTCTTCCATGTTTTTCCAATGGAGTGGTAGGAATAAAAGCACGATACTGATTTGGTGCGATTGGAAATACTGGGTAAGTTTTTCCTTTGCTAGTAACTTGTAAATTACCACCATTCCCAGGGTTATCGGGAGTTACAATTACAGATATTGTGTCCCCTAATTTGGGTGACGATGGAATTATTTGTACTTCTGCGGCTTCTGCTGCCAAGGTCGCAAAGGCTACGGGAATAGCACTAGCAACACCTAATGCCATTCTGAAACCAAGATTCGCTTTTACACCTTTACCTATTGAAGCTCGCAATCTATTTCCATAATCGGCGACGTTGATCTTATTATTCATATATCTATAAAACACATAAAACACATATTACTTCTGTTGAAAAACAGACTAGTGTATTATCTATTGTGTTTCCGACTTAGAAGATTTTTTAGTTTGAATCAGTTTATTTGTTAACTTGAATACAATTATATTTTATTTCTCAAGTTGTCAAGTACCTGGGAGTCTTAATTTGTTTATACTGTAAAAAAAATCATTACTCTTCTAAGGATGGATACTTAGAAGAATTAGAATCTATGTTGTTTTTTGTTAAAAAATGTCCCAATTAACTTCTTTTGACCATAAAACCTACAAAAATTTTATAATACCTATTTACTAATTTTATAGTATCGACATTTAGAAAAACTCTCTCTTCTAAATAGGACTTACGATTATTACAATTACTGGTTGGTGCCGTACTCTCATTGCCTTATCGCTAGGTTTAAATTTTTTCTAAACTACGCACCCTAGGTGAAAAATGCCCCAGTTGCCTAAGTCCTACTAAAATGTCTCGTTAAATAAATATAGCGGCGCAGACTGTAAGTGGCTATGCCTTCATTATTTGTGTCATTGCTCACGAGAGGCGAAGCATATGTCCTATCGGACAGGCTCCGCGAACGCAAACCCTTGCGATTACTACCCTTCGGGAACATATAAAGGTGAACGTTTCGCTTCGCTGCACTCGTAATAACAATATAAAATTAATTTTGCGTGAGTACTTAATACAAATATTTTTGTCAAAATTAAGACGGGTCCCGGATACGCGTGCTACGGTATTCCACGCAAACCTGGGGGAATAATTATAAATTCTTAATTATAAATTATGAATGAAGCAAGCGGTTAGCCTTTGCAACAAGTCTTAAAATTATACTAATTTAGCAGTAATCATTACAAAAGTTCATCTAAGTCCTTAAATATACGAATACGAATAATTTAGATACTTTGCTCTCTTGTATATCATGACTAAGCTTTCTTGATATACAAGAGAGTTACTAGTATTTCAAAATTATCTAAGTTCAATTATGATTATTTTTCTTATGACATTAGAATAAATAATTTTTTTCAGTATCTAAATATAAATAATTGCTTGGCTTAAGATATAAACCAAGCATCATAAATTAGGAATTTTCAGCTGGGAGAAGAAATTAATCATTATGATATACACTCAATAAATAAAAATCTGTTCGTTAAGAACAAAAATTTAAAATAGTTTTTTATCAAATATTAATTATTATTTTTAGTAACATACTGTTAATTACAGCTTTACTAAGTACGGCATAGATAGCTGACTGCATAGAATCTGAAAATCACCCTAGTTAAAATTACATAAATTGTAATGACTGGCGGAGGTAATCAATAGTTTTTTTATCTCTACCGTTACCACTGTCAATCTTTCCTATTGATTTTATACAATTCAAGCAAAAATCAAATTATCAGTATTTTATAAAATAGTTAATCAAGTTTTTTGAATATTGATTTATATATTGATTTATATATTTGTTTATTTATATATTTATTAATAAATTCTGATAAAAATGCAATATATAAACCCTTAAGAGACTAATTAAGTGTTTATAAACAATTTTATATTTTTTTAGAAATAAGAAATACAAGAAAAATAATGTTTTCTCAAAAACACTATTAATTGATAAGAAGCGTTATTGTGAGAAATCCGGGATAGATTTTATCTATCATCTTAAGAAATTAAACTTAGATTAATTGTGATTTAGGTTACCATTTTTACTTCTTAAAACCCTTGCGGTAATCATTTTCACAATGGTAGCGTCTAAGACTGTCAAGGGTTCCCATAAAAGTTTTTTCCTCCTGAAAAAACTTTTAAGGGTGCCCGTCATAGGAGTTGAAAGAAATTTGTTAATAATGAAACGATCGCTGTCTCTAATTACTCTTTGCTCGACTTTTTTTTCATTTTTGCCTACTTCTGTTGTTGCTGCACCACCGAGAAACCCGGATAAAACAGTAAAATGTGACATCTTGGTTGTAGGTGGTGGATTATCTGGTGTTGCCACTGCTTATGAAGCTTTACTTGCAGGAAAAGAAGTTTGTTTAACTGAAATAACTGATTGGATGGGAGGACAAATTTCCTCTCAAGGAACATCGGCACTGGATGAGCGTGCTACACAACGCCAAAAGTTATTTTATTCTCGCGGTTATTTGGAATTACGAAAACGCATCCGCGAAACTTACGGTAAACTCAACCCTGGTGACTGTTGGGTAAGTGGCTCTTGTTTCTTTCCTAGGGATGGGCATAAAGTTTTGGTTTCCATGCTCAAAGATGCTCGCAGAAAAGGTAGAGGTAAATTGCGATGGTTCCCTAATACGGTTATTAAGGAACTTGAAACTACTAATGGAAAAATAATTGGCAGCGCCTATGCTATTCGACACAAACCAGTAAAAGGTGCCCCTCCACTTAATACTTTTCCTTTATCTCAAACCATTGAAGATGCCTATACTTATGAAAATTCTTCCCGTTTCAATAAGTCTATTATCCGCTTTGTTCCCAAGCAAAAGGAAAATGGCGATGCTCCCAATTGGTATGTGGTAGACGCTAGCGAAACCGGCGAAATTATTGGGCTTGCTGATGTTCCTTATCGTCTGGGTATTGATGCGCGATCCTATTTAGAACCTTCTTCTTCTAGTGCTACAAACGATCCTTACTGCACTCAAGGTTTTACTTATACTTTTGCAATGGAGGCAACAAAAGATGCCCAACAGCATCAAATGCCAAGCTTTTATCCACAGTATTCTCCTTACTACAGCTATGAATTAGAACGCTTGGCTAGTTTTCCTTTAGTCTTTACTTATCGTCGTATTTGGAGTCCCCTAAAGGGGGAACCTATGAAGTTCGGCGGTATCAATTTTAGTGCTCCCACTGTTGGCGATATTTCCATGCAAAACTGGACATGGGGTAATGATTATCGTCCGGGAACTGCTGAAGATAATTTAATTTATACACGGGGGCAACTCGAAGCCACCGGACAGTTAGAACCTGGCGGTTGGATGGGAGGACTACGAACCGATGCTTTACGTAAAGCCGAGGAAATCTCCCAAGGATATTTTTACTGGTTTGTTGCGGGAACTACTGATTCTCAACTCGGTGAAGGTGTCAAGAAAACCCATCCAAATTACCGCTATCTTAAAGGTTTAAATTCTCCCATGGGAACGGCACATGGTTTGTCAAAATATCCGTATATGCGTGAAGGCAGGCGTATTATCGGAAGACCTAGTTATGCACATCCCAAGGGTTTTACTATCTGGGAAATTGATATTTCTCGCCGTAATTATGATGACGAGTATTACCAAAATACTTTACCTGCAAAAATGTATCGTCGCCTCAAGGCTTCTTTGGCGGGTTTAGAAGCTACATCAGTTATTACTCGTAAGCAGCGTCCAGAAGATACCATGCGACGGACTCGTTCTACTATTTTCCCCGATGCGGTGGGTATTGGACATTATGCCATAGATTTTCATCCCTGCATGACCAAAAGTCCTCCGGAAGCCCCAGGAAATACCGAACGGGATGGTGAAAGACGCGGTGCTGGACAAGCTTATCCATTTCAAATTGCACTTAGGGCAATGATTCCCCAGAAAATTGATAATTTATTAGTAGCTGGTAAGAGTATCGCTACCAGTCACATTGCTGCTGCTGCTTATCGCGTACATTCCTTTGAATGGTCTGCTGGTGCCGCAGCTGGAACTACAGCAGCTTTTGCACTCAAAAATAATATAGCACCTTATGAATTAGTTGATGAATTACCCAGGGTTGAACCCCAGTTAATTAAATTACAACGTTTGTTAAAACAAAACAACAATCCAACTGCTTTCCCCGATACTTCAATTTTTAATCAAAACTGGGATGATTGGAGATAAGTAGGAAGTTATTAGTTATTGATTATCATTTAACAATTATCAATTATCCGAGCTAATACCATTTCACGCCTGTTCTGGTTAAGGAAGCGTGACGCTAAGCGCGTCATTGCAAATAAAATATGGGTTTCTGAATCGGCAGGATTTATATGTATCATTATCAACGTGAAACGGTATTAGCAATGCTTTACAGCTAAAATGGTGAGCGCAATATGAGAGTAATAATTTATATACACTCCCTTTCTCACCGTAGTGATAATTGATAACTAATAACCAACCACTGCTAACAATGCATTAAACTAATTATTTGTGATGCATTTTTATGAACATCTGTAGCGAATTTTTTATGGTTTCTAAAGTATACTCTAATGTTTATGGCATGGCGAACGCACCAACTTTAGCACCTGAGCGTTCGGCTGAGGTTACCCGCAAACTATATCCCAATTATAAAGTGATTGTGCTTAACGATGACTTTAATACTTTTGTGCACGTTGCCGATTGTTTGATGAAATATATTCCGGGAATGACTAGCGATCGCGCTTGGGAACTAACCAACCAGATACATTATGAAGGACAAGCGATTGTTTGGATCGGACCTCAAGAACCTGCCGAACTTTATCATCAGCAGTTACGTAGGGCTGGTTTGACAATGGCACCTCTTGAGGCGGCGTAAAAATCATGGCTAAACCCACCTCGAAACCCACTAAGACAATTTCTGCACGAGAGAAAAACGGTAGACTGGTTTGGAATCACTCTACTCACATTAACGGTCTTATCCCGATTCTTGAACGTCTCTGCCAGCAAGATAGTATTCAAACCATAACACCCGGAGAAATCCGCCGTGTAAGAGGTCATTCTCCTCATATGCTATTACGAGTGTCAGTTCCAATTCGAGGTGGGTTTAAAGTTATTGCTCGTCAAGGAAAAACTGTGCAAGAAGTTTTTATTCTAACTACCTTGGAACAACATGAATTACAAAATGCGATCGCAATTGCCATGAAGAAATAATTGTTAGTTGTTAGTTGTTGGTTTTTAGTTGTTACTCATTACTCGTTACTCGTTACT
>DESS01000004.1:24417-25121 GCA_002361335.1 Richelia sp. UBA3308 | reverse complement strand
TTACTCCTTACTCGTTACTCATTACTCGTTACTCATTACTCGTTACTCATTACTCGTTACTCGTTACTCGTTACTCGTTACTCTTTACTCGTTAGTTGTTAGTTGTCAGTATTTATAACTACTATCCACTATCTACTATCTACTATCTAATCCTCAATTCGTCGCATCGCAAATTTATGCAGTGGTAAGCATAGAATACAGGAAAAAGTTAGAAAATATGACAACGCTGTAGTCATTCTTAAACTCATTAATAAAACTTCCCCTGAAGGTAAAAATATTTTCTCAATACCAAATGCAACACAGTAAACTAACCAGTATGAAAAGCTCATCCTAAACAAAGTTTTCTCGGTTTGCTGTATTTCACTTTCAATTTGGTTTTGATCCCACAGTATACCTAAACCTATAATGCAAGCAACAAATGAAAGCATTACAAAAAACTCATGACAAATAAAATTTACTGAATGCATGGCGCGTTTATGCAAAAATTTTTCTATCAAAAATAAGTCTAAAGGAATAACTCTTTAGATGTAATCATCCCGTTACAAAGCGCAATATATCAATAAGATTCTTGTTAAGAAATACAAGGAAATAATAATTTATTTAACGTTAAAGATCTGGATGTTATATCAAATCCGGCTAATTACTTACTATATAAACCGATTAAAAAAATGGCGGTTATTACCTATTACTCATTACTCATTACT
>DESS01000004.1:0-24369 GCA_002361335.1 Richelia sp. UBA3308 | reverse complement strand
CGCTTATTAACCGGACATGATATTAAAGGTTAAAATTTCATCCCCCATCCCCTTACTCCCTTACTTCACAAGCACCAATGCTTACCCAATTACTCGAACCATCGCCATAATGTTCTTTTTTCCAAATAGGAGCATTATGTTTGAGAGTATCAATAGCGTAACGACAAGCGGCGAAAGCTTCCGATCGATGAGGACAACCTACGGCTACTAAAACGCTAATTTCACCGATTTTTAAATGTCCGATACGATGATGAATTATTACACAATTTGTATCAGTCCATCGTTGCCGAATGTCGGCTGCAATTTGATAAAATACCTGAAATGCCATTGGTTCATAAGCTTGGTATTCCAGAGAAATCACTGGTATTCCATCTGTTTGATTGCGAACTGTTCCACTCATCACCACAATTGCACCGTTGGCTGGATCTTGTGCTAAGTTGTAAACTTCTGACAGTGAAAGCGGTGCAAAGTTAATCGCGAAGTTATCTTCTGGTCTGGGTTTATGTGTAAAAGTAAAGGTATTGGAATTAGGCAAGTTCATAACGTTTTAAAAATAATACTTTAAATCTATTTTCTTTTATTTGGGACAAGAGGACAAAGAAGGAAGGGGGCAAAGAGACAAGGGAAGGAGTGATAAATTATTGTTTATTTTTATCCGATGGTAGAAAATACCAAAAAACACGTATATTTTGATTATACTGCGTAAATATACTGAACGACTTCAGAATTTTGTTATCAACCTTAAGGCATACTACTATAGTTTGTGTAAGTAAATTGTCTTTTAGCCATTGTAGATAATCTTATATAAATGATTGTTTTAGCAGGATAGGCACTATGAAGGAAGTTGCTCTGCCGAAATTTATCGTGTTTGAAGCAACTGAAAACCGCTTGCTGTTGGTAGAAATAAGCTCCCATAGCTGACAATAAGAGTGTTCCCCTTCCAAGTTAAATGCAAGTAGCCGTTGGGTAAATTGCCTTTTAAAGTTTTTTCCCTATTAATGAAGTGTTTATAACAGTTAGCTTTCGATGCGGCAGTGGTAATCAGTGTAATAGTAGGAAAGATTGAATGAATAATAAGGTTTCTCAAAATGAAAAAATCAGGCTTGATGCTTTATATGAGTACTTTATTCTTGATAGTTCACCCGAAGTTGCTTTTGATGATTTAGTATTCTTGGCACAGCAAGTTATGAAAACTCCGATTACTTTAATTAACTTTGTTGATGCTAACCGCCAGTGGTTTAAAGCGAAGGTGGGGTTAAATGTATCGGAAATGCCTAGAGATATCGGGTTTGATTCTTTATGTGTCAGCCATGGTAAAACTTTGATTATTCCCGATACTCTAGCGGACGATCGCTTTGCTAGTAATCCTGTGGTTATTTCGGAGCCAAATGTAAGATTTTATGTTGGTATACCGTTGATTACCCCAGTCGGTGAAGCGATCGGAACTTTGTGTGCTATGGATACTGTAGCGCGAGAGATTACTTCGGAACAGATAAAGTCACTTGAAGCGATTAGTCGTTTAGTGATGCAGCAATTAGAAATACGCAAAAATTTAAATAATAATGTTGCCGATATAAAAACAGAATATGAGAAAGCAAAAGCAGCATTGGATGAAAGTGAAAATATTATCAAAGGTTTTTTTGATAGTGCGCCGATGATGATGGGGATTGTTGAGCTTCGGGAAAATGATATTCTACACATATGTGGTAACACTGCTGCGGCAACATTTTTGGGTTTGAATCCGGAAGCGATGCAAAAGCGTTTTGTTAGCGATATGGGGGTTTCACCACAGTTTATTAGTCAGTGGATTGATTTTTATCGTCAAACAGAATTGACTCAATCTTCTATAACTTTTGAGTATCCTTACGATACAGATGATGGTAGTAGATGGCTCAAAGCAAAAGTTTCACCTATTGGGAATTGCTCGGAAGATTTACCTAGATTTGCTTATTTACTTGATGATATAACCCAACGCAAGCAAGGGGAAGAAAAACTACGGTGGAAACAAACACTTTTACGTTCGATGACTAGTGTTTCACCATTAGCTTTTTATGTAGTAGAAAACCGTACTGGAAATATTTTGTATGCCAATCAACGTTTTTATGAAATTTGGGGTATTGAGGATTTTAAAGAACAAGTAGAAACTGGTAACTTGCTACATTCAGATATTGTGGAAAAATGTCATGAGTTAACAAAATCAAAAGTTCCAATCTTTATTAAATATTGTCAACCAGATTCTATTGAAGAAGATATTTGTGAAGATGAAATTTTATTACCAGATGGTCGTACTATTAGGCGTTTTTCTAGAGAAATAAAGAATCAGGATAATCAAGATTTTGCCCGCCTATATATGTTTGAAAATATTACCAACCGCAAGCAAAGGTCACATCGACTGCGGGAACAAGCAGCTTTATTAGATATTGCTTCCGATGGGATTATCATGAGAGATTTATCTCACAAAATTTTACTGTGGAATAAAAGCGCGGAAGTTATTTACGGTTGGACGGAAGAGGAAGCAATTAACCGGAATGCATACGAACTTTTACAGCCGCAAGTTTTATTAGGTGACGATGAAGATATTTATCAGACAGTTTTAGAAAAGGGTTCCTGGCAAGGTGAATTAAAAAAAGTTAGTAAATCAGGTCAGAAGATTATTATTGAAAGTCGTTGGACATTAGTAAGAGATGAAAATAATGAACCCAAATCTATCTTAACTGTTGATACAGATATAACCCAAAGAAAAGAATTTGAAAAACAATTTTTACGCGCTCAGCGTATGGAAAGTATTGGTACTTTAGCAAGTGGTATTGCTCATGATTTGAATAATGTACTTTCACCAATTTTAATGTCAGTACAATTACTCAAAAATAAAAATCGTGACGAAAAAGAAATCGACCTGCTTGAAATAATGGAAAAAAATGCCAAACGCGGGGCTAATTTAGTTAAACAGGTGTTGTCTTTCGCTCGGGGAATTGAAGGCGATCGCACTGTAATTCAAGTTGAAGAATTAGTTTGGGAAATGAAACAAATTGTGGAACAAACTTTTCCTAAATCAATTTTGTTAAATCAGGAAATTCAACAGGGTTTATGGCAGATATCCGGGGATAGTACCCAACTGCATCAAGTATTAATGAATTTGTGTCTGAATGCTCGCGATGCCATGCCAAATGGTGGTAAATTAACAATTACTGCGGAGAATATTATTATTGATGATAACTACGCCGGGATGCATCTTGATGCTGAAACGGGTTCCTATGTAGTTATTAGTGTTTCCGATACCGGAATTGGTATTGCTCCAGACTTATTAGATCGGATTTTTGAGCCATTTTTCACCACTAAAGAATTTGGTAAAGGTACGGGATTAGGATTATCAACAGTTGTGGGGATTATTAAAGGTCATAATGGATTTATCAATGTATCTAGTAATCTAGGTCAAGGTACTTTATTTGAAGTATATCTACCAGCAGCCAATACTAATGTCAATCGACAAATCGAAAAGTTACAAACACCTCTAGGAAACGGAGAATTAATTTTAGTTGTCGATGACGAACCTTCAGTTAGGGATATTACTTTAACTTCTTTAGAACAGCACAATTATCAAGCAATCACTGCTAATGATGGAATTGAAGCAGTGGCACTTTACGCTCAGCATCAAAATAAAATTAGTGCCGCAATAATTGATATGATGATGCCTAATATGGACGGTGCTACTACTATTAATACCTTACATAAAATGAATCCTTATTTACGCACAATCGCTGTCAGCGGATTAGCAACTAACGAACAAAATATCAAGCATAAATCTTCTAAATATACAACTTTTCTACCAAAACCATATACCGCACGGGAATTATTAACCGCTTTGCATTTAGTTTTAACATAATAGGAGTTAGTAGTTAGTAGTTAGTAGTGAGTGGTGAGTAGTGAGTTAAAAATAATTTATTCCTTCCCCTTGTCTCCCCATCTCCGTTTACTCCCCTCAGCCCCTTGTCTCCCCATCTCCCCATCTTCTAAAGGAACATGAGTAATTTAATTCTGGTTGTAGATGATGATAATTTAACCCGGATGCAATTGGGCGAGTTGCTCAAATCCGCAGGATATTTAGTAGCCGAAGCGAGCAATGGAGAGGAAGCTTTAGCTGTATATACTCAATTACAGCCACAGATGGTACTGTTGGATGCTTTAATGCCCCAGATGGATGGTTTTAACTGTTGTGCGCGATTGCGTCAACTTCCTGGGGGGGAAGATATACCAATATTAATGATTACTGCTCTTCATGAGCAAAGTTCTGTAGAAAAAGCTTTTAATGCTGGTGCTACCGATTATATAACTAAACCGATTCTGTGGTCAGTTTTGCGTCAACGGGTGCGCCGGATGTTAGAAGCTAGTAGCACTATGGAAAAATTACGGCAGCAAACCGAAGAAGCGCAGTGCCAAGAAGCGCAATTAAGAATTGCTTTGTCAGCTGCCCATATGGGTATTTGGAATTGGAATTTTGTCAATAATAAGGTCACTTGGTCTGATACTATCAAAGGACTATTTTTTAAATCAAATTCTAGCTTTGATGACACTTACGAAAGTTTTATTAGTTTTGTTCATCCTCAAGACAGGGATTTAGTTAATCGAGGGGTAGAAAATGCCATTGAGAAGGGAGAAGAATATAACATCGAATTTCGCGTACTTTTACCCGATGGTAATATTCGTTGGCTGGCTTCTCAAGGTTTAGTTTTTCGTAATTCAAAAGGGAAAGCTTTACGGATGTCGGGAATTGATATGGATATTACCGCCCGTAAACATTCCCAGCAAGCTTTAGAAGTTCATGCTAATCAACAAGCATTCGTAGCGGAACTTTCTCAAGCAGCACTCGCCCGAATCGATTTTAATACTTTGATGCAGCAAGCTGTTAGTAAAATTGCACAATGTCTTGAGGTAGAATATTGCAATATTTTAGAATTAGTACCCCCAGGTAATGAGCTAGTATTGCGTTCAGGTGTGGGTTGGCATTCTGGGCTTTTGGGAACAGCCAGGGTAAGTGCCGCTAATAATTCCCAAGCAGGTTATACCATCGCTTGCCAAGAACCAGTAATTGTGGAAAATTTAACCAAAGAAACCCGCTTTAGCGGATCGCCATTATTATTGGAACATAATGTAATTAGCGGTATATCGGTAATTATTCAGGGAAAAGAAACCCCTTTTGGAGTTTTGGGAGCCTATACTACTAAACAACGCAGATTTAGTCGAGATGACATCTTTTGTTTACAAGCAATTGCTCACGTTTTAGCTACAGCTATTCAACGCCAACTTATGGAAGATGCCTTTAGAGAAAGTGAAGAGCGCTGGCAATTAGCATTCAGGGGTACTAATGATGGAATTTGGGATTGGAATGTTAAAACCAATCAAGTTTTTTACTCCACTCGCTGGAAAAAAATGCTAGGCTATGCCTCCGATGATATTGGTAATAATTTTAATGAATGGTTTAGCCGCGTGCATCCAGAAGATATCGAGCGGGTAATGCAAACTATTCAAAATCACTTTCATAAAAAAACTCCTTTTTACATTAGCGAGCATCGCGTTCGTTGTAAAGACGGTAGTTATAAATGGATTTTAGCTCGCGCTCAAGCATTATGGGATAATTCTGGGAATGTTGTACGGATGGCAGGTTCCCATACGGATATTACCGAACGTAAATTAGCAGAAGCACAATTACGACAAAGTGAACTACGTTTCCAAATACTCGCTCGTGCTACCAACGATGCCGTTTGGGATTGGGATTTGCTTACAGATAAAGTCTGGTGGAATGATTCCGTACAAACTTTATTCGGTTATTCACCACAATCCGTAGAAGATAATACTGATTGGCGATATCAACACATACATCCAGAAGATAGACGTAGAATTGTTGCTGATATTAGTGCCGTTATAGCCAGCGCTCAACCATTTTGGGCTAACGAATACCGATTTCTCAAAGCAGATAGTTCCTACGCCCACGTTTTCGATCGTGGTTATGTTGTTCGTGACGATACAGGCAAACCATTGCGAATGATTGGCGCGATGATGGATATTACCGAACGCAAGCGCGTACAAGAACAACTTATTCGCCAAAATTTGCGATCGCAATTATTTGCTGATGTCACTCTTAAGATTCGCACTTCTCTACAAATCGATGAAATTCTTCAAACTAGCGTTACGGAGGTACAAAAGTTACTCAACGCTGACCGTGTATTAATTCTGCGAGTATTTACTGATGGTTCCATAACAGTTGTCAAGGAAGCAGTAGTTCCCGGTTTACCCGTAGTTTATGGACAAAACATTGAAGACGATTGCTTTGGCAGAGAATACATGGATAAATATAGCCAAGGTAGGATTAGTGCTATTACTGATATCGAGCAAGCTGATATCCAACCTTGTCATGTAGAATTACTACAACAATTTAGTGTAAAATCGAACTTAGTAGTTCCCATTGCCATGCATAATCAACTTTGGGGATTGTTAATTGCTCATCAATGTGCGCGCCCCCGTGAATGGAATGAATGGGAAACCGAATTATTACAACAATTAGCTGACCAAATTAGTATAGCCGTTTCACAAGCTAAACTATTAGAACAAGAAACCCGTCAGCGAGAAGAACTTACTCGTTCCAACGAAGAATTACAACAATTCGCCTTTATAGCTTCCCACGACTTACAAGAACCACTACGTAAAATTATCGCATTTGGCGATCGCCTGAAAGTAACTTGCGAAAATGCCCTAACAGAAAAAGGATACGACTATCTGCAACGAATGCAAAATGCAGCCCAAAGAATGCAAGTCTTAATTGAAGATTTACTCACTCTTTCCCGCATAACCACTAGGGCACAACCTTTTGTACAGGTAAATCTTTCTCAAATAACTCAAGAAGTATTATCGGACTTAGAAATACGTATCGCCCAAACCAAGGCAACTATAGAAGTCGGCGAACTACCTACCATCGAAGCCGATCCGGTGCAAATGCGTCAATTACTACAAAATCTCATCGGCAACGCTCTAAAATTTCACCAAAAAACAAAGCCAAGTATTGTGAAGATTTATAGTAAACGCTTGACAAATGAACAACTTAACTGTGATTACTGTCAAATCATTGTAGAAGATAACGGTATTGGTTTTGACGAAAAATATTTAGACCGTATATTTAACGTATTTCAAAGGTTACATGGTCGTACAGAATACGAAGGAACCGGCATCGGTTTAGCTATTTGTCGAAAAATAGTCGAACGTCATCAAGGAACCATTACAGCTAAAAGCGAACCAGGAAAAGGTGCTAAGTTTATCGTCACCCTAAAAATTAGTTATTAATTGTTAGTTGTTAGTTGATAGTTGTTAGTTGTTAGTTGTTAGTTGTTAGATCTTACTCATTACTCATTACTCATTGTGAGTTATTCTTTATTAGTTATTCTTTATTAGTTATTAGTTATTAGTTATTAGATTCTCCCCCTCCCCTTGTCTCCCCCCCTTGTCTCCCCATCCCCATTTTCCTCGCTCAATCGCAGTATCACTAGTACAGCAGGCGCGTAAAAGGCGCAACCATATAAAAATCTTCAAACCTTTATATTACAATACTTATTACCTTGATACTTTTGACTTTTGACGAAGGCAAGCGCGGTACTAGTATTATCTTACTCAAAAAGGTTTATCATACCCGATGTAAGGAAGAGAGTTACATAAATATTACTGCAGGTTTTGTTGCAATTTAATAATTTATTAATTCCGAAACCGGCGTAAAGGAGAAAATCTAGAGTGGAGGGTCAGCAAACTAGGGTGATAATATTGATGGCTGATGATGATGAAGACGACTGCATGTTAGCTAGCGAAGCCTTAACAGAAAGTCGTTTGCAACACGAACTGTACTTTGTTCAGGATGGTGAAGAATTAATGGATTATTTGTATCAACGAGGAAAATATGCAAACCCTAAAAAGGCACCACCCCCAAGTTTAATTTTATTAGATTTAAATATGCCCAAAAAAGATGGTCGTGAAGCACTCAGAGAAATCAAAACCAACCCCAATTTTAGGCATATTCCTGTCGTAGTACTGACAACCTCGAAAGCCGAAGAAGATATTCAGCTTTGCTATTATTTGGGGGCAAATTCTTTTATTATTAAACCAATCACCTTTGGGTCTTTAGTTGAAGTTATGCAAACTATAGGAAAATATTGGTTTGATATTGTAGAACTACCATTAGCTTAGGGTGGGAGGTAAACCATGAATGACAATCCCATCAAAGTTCTACTAGTTGATGATGATGAAGATGATTATATTTTAATTCGCGATTGGTTAAGTGAATTTCAGTTAGGCTGTTGCCAACTTGACTGGTTAGATAATTATCAAATTGCAAAAGATGTAATAGCCTCCTTAAGGTATGATATTTATCTATTCGATTATCGTTTGGGAGCAGGAAACGGATTAGAATTGTTACGCTTTTCAATTGAATGTGGATGTTCTTCCCCGATGATTTTACTTACTGGTAGGGGAGATAGACACATAGATATTGAAGCAATGAAAGCAGGGGCAGCAGATTATTTAGAAAAAAGTCAATTAAATGCACCTTTATTAGAACGTTCAATTCGCTATGCTTTAGAAAGAAAACAAAACAAACAAAAAATTCTCTCTCAAGCAGCATTACTCGATGTTGCAACCGATGCCATATTTGTACGGGATTTAGATAACAAAATTTTATATTGGAATAAAGCAGCCGAAAGTCTTTATGGTTGTCAGAAAAACGAAGCCATTGGTAAAAAAACAGTAGAAATTTGGCAAGAAAACAAAAAATCACAAATGCAATCGGCTCTTAATACTTTATTAAATAATGGTTCCTGGAAAGGAGAACTTTATCAAAGTACAACTTTTGGCAAACAAATTATCGTAGAGAGTCGTTGGACGCTATTAAAAGAATTTGAGAATCAAGCACAATGTGTTCTCATAGTTAATACTGATATAACCCAAAAAAAACAATTAGAATCCCAATTTCTTCGCGCTCAAAGATTAGAGAGTATCGGTACATTATCAAGCGGTATTGCTCACGACCTAAACAACGTACTAGCACCGATTTTAATGACAGCTCAACTATTAGAATCCCAACTGCATGATGAACGAAGTAAACGACTTTTGCCGATATTAATTAATAACGCCAAACGGGGTGCAAACCTAGTTAAACAAGTGCTATCTTTTACTCGTGGAATGGAAGGCGATCGCACTTTATTACAACCAAAGCATTTAATCAATGAAATTAAACAAGTGATTGAAGAAACATTTCCTAAAACAATTAAATTATCAGAGGAAATACCGCAAAACCTTTGGATGATTTCTGGAGATGCAACTCAACTTCATCAAGTACTAATGAACTTATGCGTTAATGCCCGCGACGCAATGCCAAAGGGTGGTAAATTAACCATTAAAGCAGCAAACTTTATAGTAGACGAAAACTACGCTCAAATGCATCTTGATGCAAAAGTAGGTTCCTACTTACTGATTTCTGTAGCTGATACAGGAGTTGGTATTTCTCCAGAGATCTTAGATCGAGTTTTTGAGCCATTTTTTACTACTAAAGAACTTGGCAAAGGTACCGGCTTAGGTCTTTCTACAGTACTTGGTATTATTAAAAGTCACGGCGGTTTTATCAATATACAAAGCGATGTAAACAAAGGAAGCGATTTTCAAGTTTATTTACCAGCCCAAGAAGTAAAAGAACGTGCAGAAGAAACAGAAGTCGATTTCCCTAAAGGACAAGGAGAATTAATTTTGGTTGTAGATGACGAAGATTCTATTCGAGATATTACAAAAACATCACTAGAAAGCTATAATTATAAAGCAATCACAGCTAGCGATGGTATTGAAGCAATCGCTTTGTATGCAGAACATCGAGATGAAATATCAGTTGTATTAACAGATATAATCATGCCCAAAATGGATGGATTAACAACCATTCGTACATTACAAAAAATTAATCCTCAAGTCAAAATTATTGCTGTTAGTGGACTGGTTTCTAACGATAAAATTAACGCTATTACCGATATCGGCATCAAAGCTTTTTTATCTAAACCCTACACTGCAAAGCAATTATTACAAACTATTGGTGAAGTCAAAACTCAGAATTGTTAGTAGTTA
This sequence comes from Richelia sp. UBA3308, assembly GCA_002361335.1. GTDB lineage: Bacteria > Cyanobacteriota > Cyanobacteriia > Cyanobacteriales > Nostocaceae > Rivularia. The sequence goes on along the minus strand of DESS01000004.1, from coordinate 14,229 downwards.
GTGCTTAGTAGTTAGTGCTTAGTGGTTAGTAGTTAGTAGTTTGTGGTTGTTAAATAGAAGCGTATAATTTATCAGTTCCCTATTCTCTAAATTAAACTATGATACAAGAGCGTTCAGAAATATTAGCAGCCAACGAAGCATTTTATCGTGCTTTTGAAAAGAAAGATATTGACGCAATGGATGAAATATGGTCTCAAGGAACTGGCAGCCTTTGCGTTCATCCTGGATGGAATATACTTCGCGGTTGGAAACAAGTTCGCAATTCTTGGGTAAAGATTTTTCAAAATACCCCTTATATTGAGATAAATACAGATATAATTTCCACAGAAATCCGAGGAAATATTGCCTATGTTGTGTTAGTTGAAAATATCATGCAAGTCATCAAAGGTTCTAGAATAGAAGCAGAATCTTTAGCCACCAATGTATTTGAATTACTTGGCGGTAAATGGTATCTAGTTCATCATCATGCAAGTCCAGTGATGGGCAGTAGGCAATAGAATGGCGGGATTTTCTCCCATCTCCCAGTCATTTCAATTCCTGCTAATTACTTACTATATAACCTGATTGATTATCTACTACTCATTACTCCTTACTCCTTACTCATTACTCCTTACTCAGATCAAATATGATAACTGTTTAACCGGACATGATATCAATCTTCAATTAATTCAACTCCATCCCTTCCGTCAGTTTCTTGTAAATAAACCTTAACAATTTCCTCTGCTGCAGTTGGTAACTGCTTACCAATAAAATCTGGGTGAATTGGTACTTGACGATGCCCTCTATCTACTAAAACAGCTAAACGAATCACTTCTGGTCTACCATATTCGTTTACCGCATTTAAAGCAGCACGAGCCGTTCTTCCTTTGAATATTACATCATCAACAAGTACAACGGTTTTCCCGGTTAAATCAAAGGGTATATTAGTTTTGGCAGGCGTTCGTAAGCCAATTTGATCGAGATCGTCGCGATAAAATGTAATATCTAATGCACCTACCGGTACATTTACATTTTCAAGCCCTTGAATCTGACATGCTAATGAATTAGCCAAGGGCACTCCTCTAGTATAAATACCTATAAGCACTAATTGGGATAAATCGCGAGTTCTTTCAACTATTTCAGAAGCGAGTCTTCTTAAGGTACGACGAAGTTCTTCTGGTGAAAGTATTTCAACTACTTTGACGGACACACTCATAAATCGATATCACCGAGTCATTAATTTTACTTGATTTTTGAAAAAATCGGTAATTGGCAACACATGGTACTTGAGGATAAAATAAATACCCTCTTTTCATTCCCTACATTTATAATTACCTTTTTACTGTTAATAAGAGTAGAGATGTAGCTCCCCCCAGCCAGAGCAAAAAGGAATATCGAGTCAGTTGTAAAGCCCCTTTAACGGAATTGAAAGTAATCGGATTAATCGCATCTCCAAGCAAAGGTTTAATTTTAGCTACTCCACGATACCAATTAGTGCCTCCCATTTGTACGCCTAAAATTGCAGCATAAACGCATTCACTCCAGCCAGAATTAGGACTTAAATCTTTGGGAGCATCTCGCTGACAAATTTTAATTACCTTCAGGGGTTTACCAGATAGCAAAGCTAGAGTTATAACAGTTAACCGACAAGGAAACCAAGTCAAACAATCTTCTAAACGTGCGCTAAACCATCCTAAATAAATATAGGTAGCTTCGCGGTAACCAATCATAGAATCAAGAGTACTGCTAGCTTTATAAGCTAAAGCCAGGGTAGCAGGTCCAAAAAATGGTACAAAGCTACCAATTATGGCATAAAAAAGAGGAGCCATTACCCCATCAGTCGCATTTTCTGTTACTGTTTCTAATACTGCTCGTAAAATTTCTTGTGATGTCAAATTTTGTGTATCTCTACCAACAAAATTACTTAAAATAGAACGGGCTTCGTTAATGTTTGTTAATTTTAAGGATTGTAAAACTGTTTCGGCTGCTGTTCTTAAACTTTTTGCGGCAAAACAACTAGCCAATAAGATACTTTCTACAAGGATTCCCAATATTGGATGTAGCCACACAGCACACTGGATTATTAAGGCACCAACTATAGCGCTACCTATTACCAAAAATATGGTTAATGCGATTCCAGCTAAACGTTGTGTGAAAGAATTATGGCAATATTGAAGGGCCAATTTAGTTAAGCGAGAAATGAACCAGCCCATTACTTGTACGGGATGAATCCAATTCCACGGATCGCCTATAAAGTAATCTAAACTAGCAGCGAGGATTAATACAACAGAGGAAGATGTCAATGTAGGGTTTTCCCGGAATAATATTCGGTCATTTAGAATTTAGAATTTAGAATTTAGAATTTAGAATTTAGAATTTAGAATTTAGAATTTATATATATTTTCTCCATAAATAAAAAATTAGGGGTAGGATGCCGTAGATAATTTAATCCAAAATCCTGGACAGTTGTTCTTCGTGCATCAGTTCATTAGAAGACTCTTTGAGTCAATATAGCCGCAATAAATGTTTACCGATTGAGCCAATATTGAAAGATAACAGCAATACATTCATGAGTTATTGGTTTTTGAAACTTGCCCGCAACAACAGGATATGAACTCGGTTCCTTCCGGGGGAAGTGAACAACTCAAAATTGACTATTAAACCACAAAACTAGCTTCTTCTCCTAGAGTTGCTTGCCAACTGCGAGCATCATAATAAAGGTCTGCCAAAGTAATACTATACAATGCTTCTTTAAGCTTTTGATAGAGTCGATGCCAAAGACTAAAAGTTACCCAATCAACAGAAGCTTGTGGGTAAGCTCTATGATGAGGTAAAGGTTCAATCGTTTCGCCAACAGCATCTAGAATTTCTCCTAAAGATATGTTTACAGGTTCTCGCGCTAATTGGTATCCACCATCTTTACCACGAATTGATTTTACCAATCCAGCACGACGCATTTCTATTAGCAGTTTTTCTAGGTAAGGAGCAGGAATATTTTGACGCTGTGCAATAACCCTAGTAGAAAATGGACCTTGATTTTGCTGCAAGGTCAAATCTAGTAACGCCTTTACACTATAGTGTCCTTTAGTGGTAAGTTTCATTTAGGCCTCTAACCGCAAATTTTAATGTTTTATTTGTCAAATATCCTTGGGAAATGGTTCTCAAACTACTTATAGTTTCTTATCAATCGAAGCTAAGTGAGCAACATTTATCTAACTAGTTTCATAAAATTTCAAAAAATATAGCCTAGCAGTATAAACTATGATATACCGTTTGCAGCCAGCTTGACTCTATATATCTACCTCAAAAAATTATTATATAGTTATCGTCATTTGCAGTACTTTTTTTAATTGCATCAATCGAAGTCAGTAACCTACATGGTTAAAATATTCCATCTTCTCTTGTAAATGTAATATTGTTGCCGGTTGAAAAAAATAAAAATAATCATCCGTCCTGTTCTTAATAGCTCAATGTCAGTTAAAATAAAATCGATTCCACCACATGCATCGTTAATTTTCGACTTAAATTGATGGCTAAACAGAAAAAAATTGAACCCCTAGTCGGCGAAGATCTACTCAAAAAAGTCAAAGAGCTAGAAAACCTAAGCAAGGAAGAAAAAGCCAAACAGTGCGGCTACTATACCGTTACGAAAAATGGTGTAGAGCGCGTTAATATGATGAAATTCTTAAATGCCCTAATTGATGCTGAGGGTATTCAGTTAGATAGCTCTTCTGGTGCTAATGGCCGTGGAGGGCGCAGTGCTAGCTATAGAATTAGCGTTCAGTCTAATGGTAATTTATTGATCGGTTCGGCTTATACAAAACAGATGGGTCTTGAACCAGGAGATGAGTTTATCATCACTTTAGGCAAAAAGCACATTCGTCTTAAACAAGTAGATCCAGAAGATTTAGAAGAAGCTGAAGAAGATTAAGCAAAGCTAGGGTAGTCACTCAATAATCCATAGCATGAATTTTGATTATTAAGTGGACATTTTGACATCACTTGCTTCAAAAAAAATGCCAGTCACCTCAACGGAGGGGACTGACTCTCCAGGGCAAGTGTTTTATTTACCGCAATATATCTTTCTAAACTGCTTGGCATAGATAATGGTGAATTCAAACATCGGTTCACCCAATGTTGGTTATATGAAAAAATCAAACAAGATACAGTCTGTCCCTGCCCCAAAGCTAAAATTCTAATCCGCTGGCGATCAATTATTAGTTATTCTTGGTTGAAACTGTGTGGCGGAGTGGCTCATTTACACCAACCTTAAAAAGCAACAGCACAAAGGTAATGGTTCTTTAGGGATTAATATGAAAATAAAGCCAGATAATATCGGTGGGAAAATTCATCAAGGCTTAATCTCTATGAATTACCCATAATGTCGGTTGACGATATTTTGGTCAATTTGGCCCAAATAAAAAGCTAAAACCAAAATGGAGGCTTGATATCTTCTGTATTCAGGATATCAATTAATTGTTTTGTTCAAGAAAAAATGAAAATCTGCTACCATAAAACGTTAGTTATTTTACTTCCTCAAGCACAATTTTCTCAACTGGGTCTTAAATATAAGATGATTACAGGCAGCTTTTTTGTAAATAATTCACATATGCTTGAGTAATATTTCTTCATATACCTTTTTTTTGACATCAAGAATCAGATTAATTTGTCGTTGATGTAAGAAACAATATAGAATAAATGCTCGACACAATAGTTGAACAACTGTAAGAAGTGTGTTAATAGATTATTTGGGCATCTGAACCGTTTTTATGTTTATTTCGCTTACCTGATTTATAGTTATTTATCGCCAGGTAATAAAACTATAAGTTAGACATATTACATAAATTTAAATTTCATGAAACAATTCCCCATGTAATTAGTACACTTCTTAACTTAAATCAAATGAGGCTGTGTTAAAAAAAGTTAAACGGAAAACATTTATCCCCGATCGCCCCCAGAGTACTGCTTTGCTTGCTAGTTTTATAAAAATTCTTGTATATAAGCGACCTTCAATGGAAAATTGACAGGCAATTTCTATAATTTATCTCATAACTTTACAAAGCTTTGGTAAAAAAAACTTTAATTACTCAGAATTTTTGTGGAGGAAATGCTTAAATAGTAAACAGTACATACTTGCCCCGGTTACAATTGCTTTATTAAAGTAAGCTTTGCAAAGAACGGAAGGCACTTTATTGAAATTTTTGTTTGGGAAATGATGAAAACTAAGGGAGATCCAAGAAATAAAATGTCCCACCTTTTTACTTTGATTCTGGGCAAAACCGAAATATATATGGGTGTCGCCCTACCTTCAGACACCGACGGTGTCAGGTAGCTAAATGTATAATTATGCACAGAACACCTCCTCAAGACAATCCTGATGAAAAAAATTGTCCCACCACTTATCTAAGTCGTAATATTCTTCCTCCAATGCCCCATCCCCCATGCCCATTGCCCGACTTAGAAATCAGAATTAATCAACAATTGTTCAGTTCAAAATCTGTGCCGAGGCAGGGTCAGAATCATTTAAATATAGCTATACTCATGTTGCAGCTATAAAAATAAGCCGTTACTATCGGGCGGATTTGTATGTATTGCATTTTGCTTATGTTTGACTGTAAAACCCTAGCATAAGTACAAATTTATTAGTTATATCTATTGTTATACAGCGAGTAAATAGAATAGGCACAAGAGGTAAATGAACACACACACCTTTGATAATCATTACGTTACTTGCCCCATTTGCCAAAAAAATGCTCGGGCAAAAGCTCTCAAGACTTGTACTGGATTATATAACTGTCCCTACTGTCAGGAAAGGCTGGTGGTATGTAGAAGCGGTAATTTTGTACGGGATCCATTTCCCTTAAAGCAAATTACTCTTTCATCTGTATTGCGTCGTCAAAGCCGCCCTTTAGCAAGAATTTTACGAGATTTTGTATTTTTTAAGCATCCTTTGATCGCTTTTATTTTAGGAAGCGCTATCTTCTTTGGTATAATCAGCCTGACTCAAACAAACACCACCGAAAATGATCCTCCTTCTGTAAATAGTGTAGAGAAAATGTCCGATACAGAAGAATAATAAATAAATAATAAATATTTTGATTTTGTACAGTTTATTGATAAGTTATCTATATTTATATCAAAGATAAAAAAAATTTTACCTATACTGAAAGCCGATTTCCCCATCAGCAAGGAGAAATCTAAGTATTAAAGGTAAAAAATATTGGCAATTATCAATCGACTACAAATTAAAAATTATTGCTAAATCCATTCAACTAGTACCGCTGCCGGGAAGTCAAAAGTCTGGCATTCAAAAGTCAAAGTAATAACTATTGTTTTATCAAGGTTTTAAGGTTTTGATATGAGTGCCCTATTTAAGCCGTGCTGTACTAGTACCGCTGGGTGGAAGTCAAAAGTTTGAAATACCTTCCAACCAATTATTCAGGGTTTGGTATCTCTTGTAACTAAAGTCCAACCTTCTTGTTTATCTATTACTTTGACTGAATCTAATCGCAAATTTTTCAATGTATTTTCGTCAAGTAAAAAATAAGGTATTTTATCATATTTCCAGTAATGTTTCAACTCATTCTCAGAGGCTGTTTTTATAGTACCTTCGCTATAAAAATCTAATGATGGGCGGTTGTGAGTTGAAGAAATGTAAATTGGCGTGACTCCTGGATTGGCTCGGGCTACCATTTCCACAACAGGCTTGACTGGATAATCTTCATTGAGTTCCCATATCCAGTAATTAGATTTGACGAATAGTAGTAAAGATACATAAGTTCCCCATAAAAGAACTTTAAGGAATTGTTTGTCAGTTCTTTGAGCCTTTAAGGCAGACAAAGCCATTGTCACGCTTAATGCTGCAAAAATAAGCTGTAATTCCGATGAAGGCGTTGCACTCAAACTATAGTAGGTGCTGGCAATGGCTGTAATTACGGCTAAAAAGCTTAACATTACTACCCAAAATCGAGGGAAAGGGGTAAACTTTGGTAAATTTTCTACTTCACCTAATTTTGCTCCAATTGCCAAAGCTATACTTGGATAAATCGGGAAAACATACCAAGGTAGCTTGGTTCCCATTACAGAAATAGCTATTAGGTAAACACCGAACCAAACCAGTACTAGTTTTGCCCAACTGAGATTGCGATTTTGCCAAGCAGACGATAATCCAGATGGCAGAAAAATTAACCAAGGCCATGTGTATTTGCAAACTTCTAGTACATAATACCAGGGTGGACCTGAATTTGCTTCAACAGAAGTCCAAATACGGCTGAGGGATTGATTCATCATCCCTTGATTTATAAAAATATCTCCGTACTTAAACCATTGAGCACCATACCAAAAAGCAACCGGTACAGCACCGATGAACATTCCTATCCACATATATTTGTTGGTTAGCAATCGCGGCGTATCCCAAAATAGATATATCATCCCTACAGCAGCTAGCAATACACCTAAAATGCTTTTTGTCAAGCAAATCAGCCCAAAACCGATACCTACTCCTAAGCAGTAGCGTAAATTGCGCCGCGATCGCAACAGGCACAACAGCATCAACATGAAAAAACAAACTGCCGCACCATCTAACATCGCCAGTCTGCCGTGACGCACTACTGGCAACATTGTCAGATAAACTAAAGCGCTATAGATAGCACAAATGCGTTGATGAAATATTTCTCTGCCAATACTATAGAGAAAAGGTACTGATAGAGCTGTTAAAATTGCACCTGGTAAACGTGTAGTCCACTCGTTTACACCTCCTAAAGAATAAGCCCAAGAAATCATCAAGTGCATGAATGGCGGCTTGTTGTGATATGGTTCACCCCCAAGAGTCGGGAAAAGCCATGGCATTTCCTCAGATGGAGCACGTCCCAATTCACGTGCAACCTGTGCAATAGTCCCTTCGTCCCAGTCTCGCAATGGCAAAACTCCTAGGTTTATTGTGAAAAGTATTACTGCCGCTATCAGCAATATTACTATCCATGTTCGATCTATTCGTTTTTCTAACCTAGGATACTGATTTTCAACACGACCCCAAATAAAGCTTCCTTTTTGCATAATCAGCAGATAACCATTTTTAATCGCTGCTCTTTGAATGTGGAGACCTTGACTTAATATCCAATGATAACATTCGATAAAACTACTATCTCTATCATTATCTCGTTAAATATAATTTATTTATTTTTTTTTCCCAATTTAGGACGTTTTTTCTCCAAAAATATTATCTGGACAATTTTAGCAAAAATTAAATATCATTTACTGATGAAGACTAAGACGGGATATTAGCAATATTAATTAATTCATAAGTTAATAATGTCAGAGGAAAAAAGCAATGAATTTATCTTTTATCTTAGATATAGTTTTAAGTTTACTATTTACTTTTTTGACTTTAAGTTTGTTAGCTTCAGAAATACAGGAATTAATTGCCACATTATTACAATGGCGTGCCGCACACCTGAAAAAATCTATTGAAATTTTACTTGGGGGTGGTGTTGGTAATCATGAAGAAGGGAAAATAATTGAATTAGTAAATCAAATTTATAATAATCCTTTACTTAGAAATATTAATCAAGAAGCAAAAGGGTTTTTGGCGACTTTACCAAGAAAAATTACTTGGGCATTTGCTTCGATTACTCGTTCCTTATTACCACGCCCTGGAACGAATAAAAGAGAATCTATTTTTGGCAATGGTAAACATAGTGGCCCGTCTTATATTTCTGCTGATATTTATGCTACGAGTTTAATGGAAACTTTGCAAATTCCGGAATTTTCTCAAAAATTGTCGGAATCCAGGCTGGAAAGGTTTAAAAATCAAACACTGGCGGAAATACAAAATATTTTATTTAGTTTAGAAGTACAAGTGGAAGGGAATGAGAAATTTAATCATTTGATCAGTATTCTTTATCAAGAATTCGCTGAAACCCAGGCTGATTTTGAGCAAATTGTCTGGAATTTTCATCAAAATAAAGCTGATTTGAATACTACCATTAGTCGCATGGCAGAAAGTGTAGATAGATATATATATACTTTTGAAACAAAAGTACCAGAAAGTGAATATTCTATTAAAGCCATCGGAAGACTTAAGTTTTTAAGACAGGATATCTTTGCTTCTGTTGAACGAGCAATTACATTAGGAGGTTTACAACCGAATGTCAGCGAAATCGTTCAATTAATGAAAAAAGGTAGTGCTGTTTACCATGAATTTGAGGAGGCGATTAAAGATAAAGATAGTCAAACTTTTCAACGGTTTCAGCAATTAACTGGTATTTTACCCCAATCTATAACGGACAATTTAACGATTTTAGCTCATCGCACCCAAGCAAGAGTTAAGTCTACAGAATCTAGTATTAATCTATTAAAAGATGAAATTGAAAACTCCTTTAATAGTTCAATGGAAAGAGCTACTGGAGTTTACAGGCGCAATGCGAAAGGAGTGGCGTTATTAATTGGTTTTACTATGGCTGTTTCTGCAAATGTCGATGCATTTCATATGGTAAGGAGACTTTCTACTAATTCGGCCCTACGAAATACGATTGTGGATAATGCCGGAGAAATAATAATTCAAAATCAGGAAAATTTGAAATATGTAGATATGGAAACTCTTAAAAGTCAAACAGAAGAAGCTTTATCGGATATATCTTTACCTATTGGTTGGACTAAAGCTAACATTGAACAGCAAGTCGATTCATTACAATTACGCAAGGCTGGAATTACAACTTTTTTCAAATTTGTGTATGCAATTCCTGGTTGGATTATTAGCGGTATTGCAATCTCAATGGGTGCCCCTTTCTGGTTTGATTTAATAAATAAATTTATCAAGGTACGTAATACTGGGAACAAGCCTTAAGATTTATTTATATAACTAAATTTACAGATTTTTAAATGTTATATAAAATCCGTTAGTATTGGAATTATATTTATTTGAACGCAGAGGGGCGCGGAGGTAGACGCAAAGGGACGCAGCGGAGCCGGAGACGCTCCGCCTCCGGAGTTTTTTTCGCTAATTTTTTTATAATTCCGATGAATCCGGAAATGTTATTAAAATCTAATCTTCACCCGGTAAGTACTTGGACAAAATTAATTATATATTTGTCATTGCGAGTGCAGCGAAGCGTAACGAAGCAATCGCAAGACGGCGGAGATTGCTTCACTATCCTTCGCAATGACACAATTTATTTTGTCTAATCACTTAATAGCCTCGGAGATCGTAAGAAAAATTAATCACCAAATTCCACCTCAAGATCAACATTCAAAGCTTTTTCAATACCTCTGAGCGTCATCAGAGGTAGTTCTCGAATTTTTTCGTTTTCAATCCGGTTCCAATGAGGAACACTAATACCTGCGGCTGCTGCTAATTCAGCAAGAGACTTGTTTGACGCTTGTCGATGCTCTTTTATTTTCTTTCCCAAACCCGGAAACTCTTTGCTGAAGGTAACTCGCATCAATGTTGATCCCATACAAATTATCCCTCTAGTATCCCTCTTAGTATTGTTTCTTATTGTAACTTAACAAGAGTTACTTTTTGAGTATTACTCATAATGTAATATGAAGGATAACAAGAGAAGCGGTTCACGCCTGGAAAACGAAACCGCTTCTTGTCCAGTCAACCTGTAGGACAATTTAATTATGCCTCAAACCAGAATTGAAGCTCAAGTTCTGGCTCAGTTTGAGTTGGAAGAATATATCGATAAGCAAGCCCAAGACATAGCCCCAGAGTTTGAAATCGATGCAATACACGATTGCGACTTCGGCATTTTATATCGCTTGTGGTGGGGTATGAAACTGCTGGGTACTTTCTATCGTGCCGATATTGATGGCTTGTGGGTAGCTCAGCCTGTTGAAAGCGATTTGCGTCTTCGCTATGAAACTATTGAGCAAGCACAGCTTCTAATCATTGCTTTCGGGCGAATTAAGTGTTGACGTAGCATAGCCGCAAGTATTTTCCCATTTACCATGAGGCGTACTTTCCAAGTGCGTCTCTTACTTCACTTCATAATTAAGGATAATTTCATGAATATGATTACTGTTGGGCAAGGTGAAAATCCATTTGTCTACTTTAATTTTTCTGGCTCATCCGTACTTAGTATGCTAGAAAAATAATAAAAAAAGAAAATAGGGAATAAAAAATAGAGCGTTGCTGAATTGTGTAATGAATTACGTTTATTTACAGTTTTGTATTATCCTCAAAACCCATCCTTACCTTTTAAGTTGCGGATTGTAGTTATATACCACACCAAAAACGGCAGCTAAAATTAACCAAAACAGAGTATTAAGACGAAAATCAAAAGTCGTCACATCTACAGTATTAAATATTATCAAAACAGCAAAAGCTAATAGATAGCTAAAAAATATCAATTTATCTCTATTTGGTAGAGATTTTGGATTTTGCAGCAATCGAACACCTGCAAAAAATAGCCAACCTAGTAAACCAAAAAATAATATTGCTGTTGGTAATCCAGTTTCAGCAGATAACATCAAAAATAAATTGTGAGGATGCCCTAACCAATGATCGGTTTGGGCTTCAAATATAGCAGAAAAATTGCGTAAACCCCAACCATTCCAAGGACGTTGTAACACTAAATTAAAAGCAAATTCCCATATATTTTTACGGTGTATCGATGCTGGAACATCAGAATAAACTTGACTATGAAAACGTATCCAAAAGAATTCGGGAATAACTTTACGAAATAATTCAGCGATTGGTAAAGGGGCGTGTACAGTCGTGATCACAGTAGCAACAACAGCAATTACTCCAGTTATAATCCAATACCAATTTTGATAAACAGCGTAAGCAATACAGATTACAATTGCATTACCCCATCCGTTTCGGGAACGAGTCAGAATTAATCCAATAAAATCGCCGATTAGTATAAGTGTTAAAAATATGAAGGGAGTTGGAAAAGAGGAGATAATAAATTTTTTATTATTTGCTTTTTTATTAATCTTTTTGATTTTTTGCCAGTTTTGTATCCATAAACCGAAGCCTAAAACCAAAACTATTGCTAAGTAAGCAGCCAAAAGATTAGAGTTCATCATCAAGGAACCCATACGAGTAATTGGATTTATTCCTTGTTCCAATTTCCAACCAAGTATTATTTCCCAAAACTTAGAAGTGCTCCATCCAAAAAACATATGTCCGATACCGATAATTATCACTGGCATGGAACCTATTACTAAAATCCAAGATAATTGTCGCAGTTGGGTTGTTGTTTGAATCAAGATACCGAAAGCAGTAAAAAATAAAAAGAAAGGTAAAAAGTTAAATAAACCAAGAAATGCTGTGATTTTATCATCTGCTAAAACTGTTGTGACGATAAGCAATATACTTAGAAAAGCAAATCCCCTGTTCAATGGACGATTTACAATTTTACGGTACTCTCGTCGCCAAGTTTGTATTGAAGCAAAAATTAAGCTTATAGCCCCCAAAGAAGGAATTATAGGAAAAATTAATAGCCCTAATTGTGTCAAATACCAAGGAATTTGTAACTTTGAATCGGGATGTGGCTTCCAAAACAATTTAATTTGTTTCATTTATCAGTAGCAGTAGTTATTACCTACTGAAAAGATATGTTTTATCACTGTATTTCTATAAAAACTGATAAATAATTACGCAAACAAGCTCAATTTTGACATTTAATTTATTGACTATTTATTTATTAAAAAATAAAATATTTGTCACTTAAAAGACTGATTTTTATACTGGTTATAGATTAAAATAAAAGATAATAATTATTTTAAAAATGTTTTTTAATGATACAATTCATGGGTTTATATAACTATATAAAATTGTTGTATAGCTCTCAAAAGCAATAAGATTTACCAAGTCTTTATATAACTATTATTTGCTGGTTGAATCAAATGATAGCCGTTTTACATTCAGGGGAATACAAATAAATTACTGATTTAACTATTAGGCGATTCTAACTATTAAAAAATAAATATAATTCGTAAATTCCAATCTTTATCTTGACGAATAATCTCGATTTGACTAATAAATTCTCTAAAATAAAATCTTCTTTCTGCTTCTGATAAGTCTAACCAAAATTCCGGGATAGAAACTGCTTGAGCCACGGAACGTAAATTTACTGGCGGTAAAATTGCTAATTGTGTTTGAAGTTGAGATATTTCCGTGCGGAGTTTATAAATTCTGATTTTACAAGTTTCTTCATCTAAGATACCTGTTTCCACTAAAGCTGGTAATTGTTCTAATATTTCTTGTTGACGAATTATAGCTGCTGTTAAATTCTTTTTTACCTCATCAAAGTACGGAAAGTTGATTTTTTCTACTGCTTGAGGTAGATCGCGACAAACTGTTTCAATTGTATTTTCTAATACTTCTTGGTAACAAATTCCAGAACATTTGGGGTTTCGAGAACAGTTAATCGGACGTAAATAAAGATACTCTTTTTTTTGTCTGTGAACAGTAACCCGAGTAATACTCATATGGGATTGACACTCACCACACACAACCAAACCTGCTAAGGATCGCGGCGCAGTTGCTGTACGAGATGGTAAACGACTGTTGCGGCGCAAAAGTCGATCCACTTGCGCTGCTTCTTCACGAGAAATTATGGCAGTATGGGTATCGCGGACAATTTCTCCATTTCCATAAGCGGTATCGCCGCGATATACGGGATTAGATAACCAACGTCTTCCAGTAGTAACGGAGATTTTTTTACCATATTTTTTCGCTAAATGTCGCACAGAACCCCGTAATGAACCATACAGCAAAAAATTATCAAAAAATTCTTTGACTATCGGGGAAGTACTGCGATCGATAGTATATTTACCTTTACCCCGACGGTAACCTAGTGGTGCTTTACCCGGTGGTGGTGCAGCATCTAAACGATTGCGTGCATGTGCTTGCCGGATACGACGACTCCGTTTTTGTTGCTGAATTTCCTCTAATATTTTGAGTAAATTAACGTGGGTATTAGTAGCTTTTGTCGCAGAATTGTAATTTTGTTCCACCGCAATTACAGTTATTCCCATGGCTTCAAATTGCGAAAGACAAGACATTACTTCCGAGACATTATCTCCCAACTCTTCCAAGCGTCGGATAAAAACGCCATCGGGAGGATTAGTTTCACAGTCTTTGAATAATTGTTGTAACTGCGATCGCTTTCCTAAATCTTGATAAATCCTATCTACCTCCCACCCCAAGCTTGTAGGTTCAGGAATCTCTTCTAATAAAGGATCGCTATAAGTATATGCAAACTTCATTTTTAGAAGTTAGTTGTTAGTTGATAGTTG
>DESS01000043.1 GCA_002361335.1 Richelia sp. UBA3308 | reverse complement strand
TGCACAACAGCAAGTCAAAAGTCTGGCATTCAAAAGTTAAGAAAATTTGAGGTCTGACTATCGAATATAATAATCTACTTTTTAGATGCGTAAGAGCTTACTACATAGCCCACCGTAGTAGTGGGCACAAATCCGGCGCATCTTGATAAAAAACTCTATTAGCAAGCAAATAATCAAAAATCCTATTGATCGATCAGTTTTAATTATATCGTTTCCGTTGACATTAGAATGATTCAACATATGAGTCAAAAAAACTCCCTGTCCCTCCGCAATTACCTTTGTGCCCCTTTGCGTTAGAAAATATCAGCTCAATGCCAACAGATTTGCTATTACTTTCTTCAATTTTATTCCGGATGAGAAAAAAGATTATTTTTAAGCGTAAATACTGAAGCATAAAGTATTATATAGTTGCAATATAGTTAACAGATACTAAACAAAGAGGTAATTATAAATTACTTTTTTAAATGGTATCAATTAAGTAGACATTAATTACTGGGAAAAACTATTTAGGTATATAACCAGTTTGTCTGTTAAAACTTCATATACAAGTACTGAATACAATTTTTTAAGAAAAACAGGTCACTGGGGATAAGATAAACGTGATTCAAATATTTGGAAATTTTTTAGACAATTTACTCACAAAAGATAACCTAGAAAAAGCTGAAGTATTCGGTGATTTTGTGGAAAGACCACAACAAGAAGAGCATTTAACTTTAGGCTTTTCACCTTCGGCTATTCCCATAAGAAAGCGCTGGCGTAATAATGGTTTATCAGCAGATTATGTTGCTAATTATTTAGCGACATTTTTTCCAATAAAAGTAGATGGTTATGACAGCATAGAAAAGTTAGCAGAAATGAAAAGTGCAGTCAGCTATATTGCTAATGAACTGTTAGAAAATTCCATGAAATATGCTGACGAAACTGCTTTATATCCCATAACATTACATACTCAGTTGGAAGGCGATAAAATCCGATTATTTGTAGATAATAGTATTCTTCCTGCACAAGCAGAATATTTTCAGGATTTTATTAAAGAATTAATGAATTCTGACCCAGATGAGCTTTTAATTCGTAAACTAGAGGAAAATGCAGAAGTTGAAAATTCTGATAGTTCTGGATTAGGTTTTTTAACAATGATTAATGATTATTCTGCTAAACTTGGCTGGAAGTTTCATACTGTAGAAAAAGATTCGCCTATTATGACTGTAACTACTATGGTTGAGTTAGCTATTTAAAAAAAAGTACTAAAACTTTAGAAATAAGGAGCTTTATAAAAATGCAAGTTAAGGGTGAAAATTATCGCGTTTGGTATGACAAACATAAGGATGCAGTTAATTTTGATGGCTCACTAAGACTTAGTGGAATGGAAGATTATGCACCAATTTTACAATTACTCAATGACATAGCTTCTACAGAACCAGCAAATATGGTTATTAATTTACAGTGTTTAAAATTTCTCAATAGTTCGGGAATTAGTATGCTCTCAAAATTTATTATTGGGATGCGAAAGAAAAAGACGGTACAGATGAAAATTCTTGGTTCTAACAATATCCCTTGGCAAGGTAAGTCTTTAAAGAATTTACAGCGTTTAATGCCTGGATTAACTTTAGATTTACAATAATTGTTTAATTGTTTTTTTTAATGATTAGGTGTAAATAGAAATTTTAAAGCCTCTTTCCTACAAGGAGAGAGGTAATCTATAGTATTTAAAAATATAATTAATTAAGGTTCTTTAGTACATAGGGCCGCGATAATGTATTGCTCAAAAGCTTGAAATGCTAAAGTGGGAATGTTACTAGCTTTATAAATTACCTTGATAGTAAATACTATTTTTTATTCCCTGTTCCCTACTTCCTCCACCCGAGTTGCCTTTTTTTATTATTTTTCTAGGATACTAAGTAAGGATGAACCTTAATTAAAAATCAACTTAAAAATCAACTTAAACATCTACTGAAAAATCTAAAATTAAAAATCAAAATTTAATATGAAAGAAAAAAATAATTATTATTTTATAAAAACTATATTTAAAAGGGAAAAATATCGCTCACTTCTACTTTCAGCAGCATTATTTTTATTTTTTGATTTTGGGGTTTTAATTCCCAGCTATATTCTTTCTAGTTTACTTCAAAAAAATGCAGTAAGTCTCAATTTAGCCGGAAGGCAAAGAATGCTTTCTCAAAAAATTACAAAAACACTATTAGAACTAAATAATCAACATAAAAATACTTTTTATTTAAAAAAATATCAGAAAGAATTAAATGATGATTATCAATTATTTGATGATACTCTCAATGGTTTTAAACTAGGAAAACATGTTAAAAATTCTGATGGAAAATCTGTATATTTAAAGGCAGCAGAGACAGATAAAAGTAGAGAAATTATCAAACAAACATTAGAAATATGGAACCCTTATAAAGATAAACTCCAGCCGATTTTAACAGCAGATAAATTAATTAAAATTAAAGACTTGGAACCTGCTGTTGAATATGCTAGAGCCAATAATCTCAAGCTTCTCGACTTAATGAATCAGTTAACTATCGAACAAGAAAAAATTGCTCAAACAAAAACTAGACATTTGCAACTGATTCAAACTGGGGGAATCATTTTAGCTTTAGCAAACTTTTTTCTCCTCTTATCCCGTAGTTTTAAACGTTTACAAATAGCGGATCAGGAACTAGAGGTTGCCAACTCAGAAATTCATCAACTTAACGAACGCCTGCAAGCCGATAATGTTCGTATGAAGTCCGAATTAGATCTTACTAAACGCTTACAGGAAATGATTCTACCCAAGTCTTCAGAATTGGAATCTATTAAGGGATTAGATATTGCTGGATTTATGGAACCTGCGGATGAAGTTGGTGGTGATTATTATGATGTTCTTAATTACAATGGAAGTGTTAAAATTGGTATTGGTGATGTAACCGGACATGGTTTGGAAAGTGGAATGCTAATGTTAATGGTGCAAACTGCTGTCCGTACTTTACAAGAAGCTCAAGAAACCAATCCGGTGAAGTTTATGGATGTACTAAACCGCACCATTTACAAAAATATTCAGCGCATGGATTCTGATAAGAATCTCACTTTATCCTTAATTGATTACAAGCAAGGCGAACTCAATTTGACTGGACAACATGAAGAGGTCATACTAGTACGCAGTAATGGTGAAATTGAACTGTTAGATACTACCGATCTTGGTTTTCCTATCGGCTTAGTTGACGAAATTGCCGATTTTGTTGTTCAACAAAAAGTACAGTTAGATATTGGTGATGTAGTGGTACTTTTCACCGACGGAATCACTGAAGCTGAGGATCTTCATGGAAATTTTTATGGAATCGAAAAACTTTGCGAAGTTATCCAACAAAACCGCCACTTAACTGCTACTGAAATTAAAGATACTGTGATTGAAGACCTGCGATCGCATATTAGTTTTCAACAAGTGTTTGATGATATCACCCTATTGGTTTTAAAGCAGAAAGATACAACTTCTACTTTGAATAAATTGCAGTCTGAAAATTTAGATCAAAGCACGAATTATATATTTTCGGCAAACAAAAGCAATTATTTTACATCGGAGTAATTTTACTAATACTGGAAGCAGCAATTAATACTCCTCCTCGAAAATACAAAGGAGGAGTTTTCAATTTAAAATCCCACAAACTGGATAGTTATACCATACCGCCAGCGGCTTGAAAGCGAGCGCGAGCGCGTTTGTAGGTTTGAGTTGCCTGGATTTGACCTTGTCTGTCGCCTTGGGCTACTTGATTCAAACGAGTTTGAGCTTCATTAAAAGCAGTACGGGCTTCTTCGAGGTCAATTGAATCACCACTCTCAGCACCGTTTACCAAAATTGTGACTTCATTTTCTTCGACTTCTGCAAAGCCACCCAAAAGAGCGATCGCCACCCAATTTTGATTATTATCGGGACGCACACGCATAACGCCTGTATCCAAGGCACTTAATAATGGTGCGTGTCCACTAAGTATACCAAGTTGTCCGGTAGTGCTTGGTAAAACGACTTCTTCAGCCGTTGAATCCCAGACAGTTTGATCTGGGGAGATTACACGAACGGTTAATGTCATATTAGTTGCTAGTTGGAACGTTGATAGTTGGAACGTTGATAGTTGATAGTTGATAGTTGATAGTTGATAGTTGGAACGTTGCTGGTTGCGTAATTCCTAGATTATTTTCGCCAACCGAAGCACTACTAACTACCATCCACTATCCACTAACCACTATCAACTAACTATTAATTACCCTTTCATTTTTTCTGCTTTAGCTTTAGCTTCTTCGATGCTACCTACCATGTAAAAAGCTTGTTCTGGTAAGTCATCCAAATCACCACCAAGAATCGCTTTGAAGCCCTTGATGGTTTCTTCAAGCTTCACATATTTACCAGGTGCGCCGGTGAATACTTCTGCAACGAAGAATGGCTGAGACAAGAAACGCTCTACTTTACGAGCGCGAGCAACTGTAAGTCGGTCATCTTCAGATAATTCATCTAAACCAAGAATGGCGATAATATCCTGAAGTTCTTTGTAACGTTGCAATGTAGATTGTACCGCACGAGCTGTTTGATAGTGTTCTTCACCAACTACGTTCGGCTGCAACATAGTAGAAGTAGAATTTAATGGATCCACAGCGGGGTAAATACCTTTTGAAGCCAAACCACGAGACAATACTGTGGTTCCATCCAAGTGAGCAAAGGTAGTTGCTGGTGCGGGATCTGTTAAGTCATCCGCAGGTACGTATACTGCTTGAATTGAAGTAATTGAACCTTCATTGGTGGAGGTGATTCGCTCTTGTAACACACCTACGTCAGTACCTAATGTAGGTTGATATCCCACAGCAGAAGGCATTCTTCCTAATAGCGCTGATACCTCGGAACCTGCTTGTACAAAGCGGAAGATGTTATCAATAAACAGTAGTACGTCTTGCTTGTTAACATCGCGGAAATATTCTGCCATAGTCAAAGCTGACAAACCAACCCGCATTCTTGCACCAGGTGGTTCATTCATCTGACCGTATACAAGAGCAATTTTTGATTCATTTAAGTTATCAGGGTTGATAACATTTGATTCAATCATCTCATTATAGAGGTCATTACCTTCACGGGTACGTTCCCCTACTCCACCAAATACGGATACACCACCGTGTTCGGTTGCGATGTTGTTAATCAACTCCATCATAATAACGGTTTTGCCTACACCAGCACCGCCGAACAGACCAATTTTACCGCCGCGTCGATAGGGAGTAAGCAAGTCAACAACCTTAATTCCGGTTTCAAACACGGAAGGTTTGGTTTCTAAATCGGTGAGTTTGGGAGCTTCGCGGTGAATGGGAGATCTTTCATCAGTACCTACATCTCCTTTATTGTCCACAGGTTGGCCGAGGACATTGAAAATTCTACCCAAAGTAGCTTTTCCTACAGGTACACTGATGGGAGCGCCAGTATCGCTAACTTCCATTCCTCGCACCAAACCATCGGTGGAAGTCATAGAAACAGCCCGCACCTGGTTGTCACCCAGCAACTGCTGCACTTCACAGGTAACGGACATTTCTTGTCCTGCTTCGTTAGTACCTTTAACGTTCAAAGCGTTGTAGATTGCGGGCATTTTTCCGTTAGGAAATTTTACGTCTACAACCGGACCAATAATTTGAGTAATGAAACCAGTGTTTGTTTTTTCTGCGGTGGAAACCATGCTGAGCCTAAATTACGAAGCTATATTTTTACTCTTAGAGTCCTAGAGACTTTAAAATTAAGCGATGTCATCTTCAAGATTAGCACCGAACGACGCGATTATTTGGCAAAAATTGAGTCAGAATTGCAAGTTGAGTCTCGAAGATGGGGTTCTGGGGACAAAGCGGGATCAGAACATGGGGTGATGGGGAGTTATCTTCCCCTTTGTGGTATGGTTAGGCCAAATATTTGAATTTATGTTTTTTTTTCGATGGTAATTTGTGATATAATTTATATTCTTTAATTTAGGATGCTCACATCATTATTAATAAGTTTGTTAGAGAATTGGACTACAAAACAAACAACTGTTTGGACGTGCTGAGTTAACGAACAGGATGCGGAAATTTAAACCGATAAATAACAGAATAAATTTAACGTAAAATTCGGGAGCAACCCAAGGTTTCCAGATACTTTTACTTATCAACTTACCTGCCTTAATCGCTTCAGTTAAAGCTATCTCATGGTCATTTTGAGTAAAAAAGTTTTCTGCTACAGTACTTATTTTCCCAGCTTCTGCATCAGTTCTGCGAATTTCGCTAATCCCAGCAAAGGTAGAAACCAACATCAAACCACCAACTAACCCAGATACTGTTAATTGTCGTCTACGCTTTTGTTTGTTTCGTTCCTTATCTCTGTGCTTAACACTAGCGCTAATGAAATCAAGCTCATGAGAAGTGAGTTCATCCCGACGCTGCTTCAACCAATCAAGGGCGATCGCCAATCGAGTTCCTTGTAATAATATATCTGGATTGTATTGTTTATTTTCCCATTCCCGTACATCTGGTTTCAACCTTTCTTGCCAAATCCGAAATTCACGATTGCGTTTAATCCACTCCCGTAACATCCCCCATTCCCGAATCAAAGCTTCATGAACAATCTCCACCGTTTCCTGTTGACTACTTTCATCCCATCCAGTCACCACCAAACGATGATTCGCTAATTCTTCAACCAATCCCCAATTATCTTCCCCAACTTCCCCACGGGTAGCTTTACGCTTGGTATCCTCCGTACCTTCACCTGGACGAATTAACTGAATAAATATCCGTTCTGCTTTTTCTTTATCGACAGAGGATAATCGATTCAAAACACCATCAGCATATTTTGCTAAAGCCTTTTCTAAACCGCCAATTTCTTCATAAGCCTTGTGACATGTTTCTCCCACAGCAGCGACAAGGTAAACTCTAATAAAGGTAAACGTCCCGGTTGATTACCCAAATCATCAATTAATTTACTCGTTAAACCCTGCTCTAATTCCACCTTCAGCTTCGCTGCTGGTTGTGCGATCGCTGTTTGTAATTCTGAGCGCTTCATGGGAGGAAGAAGCGATTGCTAGAAAATACGACCAAATTATACAGTTAGCATTTAGTGAAGCGGCTAGTAAACAGTTTAAAGTGGAAGCCATTTATCAAGATGCTGTGGTTATAGAAGAGTTTGTTTTGTGAGCCAGCACGTTGGGCGGGTTTCCCGACTTGAAGTGACTGGGGAACCCGTAAGGGTAATTTAGATTTCTAATGGATTATTTGGGGCGAAGTTGTTTGCTAAGTCATTTTTTGGCTTGCTGACAACTTCTTTTTTTATAAGTCGCGAATTTGTATGAAAATATGTAAGTGGGTGTTGATATCACTTTTGTCAAATAAACGTTATGGACACAATCCCCTCAAGCCTATTAAGGGATGGTTAACTGGTAATATTGCCAGACACACAAAACTAGGAATAGGGAAGATAACGCCAATAACTACATGTTGTTTTGGGTTTACCCCTCTAGGTGAAAAAGGCTACAAGTCTTCCAAGTTTATCGATATTAAACCTATATTCTATGAGTAACTAACTCGATTGCAGACATACATACAGTTAATAACCTCGTTTGATAAAGAAAGGGATGAACTGTTACCAACATCAAGAAAATAATAAGTATTTATCCTATAGACAAAAAAATAGCCCTCCTTGTAATATCACAAAGAGAGCAAACGCCATGCCATTTCACATAGTGTTTAATTCACTAGCTTTAGATCGGATTCCGTAAATTTTAATGGGAATATTTTTTTTGTTAAATATAGTTATTATTGTATTTTAGCTGACTTTTTTAGATGTTAATAGGTGGAGAATGTGACTTAATTTACATCTGTGATTCCAACTCTAAGTTTTAGTCTGATAGGATAATTCTCTGCCGGTTGACACGAATGCACCGTTTTCAATTAGCACTATCATACCACTTTAAAATAAATTTCAAGGCTATATAAAGGGAGTTCCAAGGGTGGATAGTACTTTAAAACACATCTTTGTTTTACTCTTCTGAATTATAGCGGTTTTCACTTGGATGGAATACAACAGGTAACTACGCCCGCTCTCTGGGTACCCCTCTCCTTAGTAATGAGAGGGGATAGGGGTGAGGTTTTTAGTGTATTCGACTCAACTGAAATTCGCTATATTAGAAGCAAGCGATTACAGGATAAAACATTTAATAATCAAACTAATAATGCTAATAACACGGCGGCAAGGAATTTAGACGGTATTAAAAAAAGTTACATAACATAGTATCATATTCATCAATTTGTAAAGAATAATAAATATTTGAGATTGCAAAATTAATCTAAGTAAAGGAATATAATGCCGGTTGTTTGTACCTAATTTATATTTATAAAGAAAATATTAACTTTATGAGAAATTTCTCATTAAACTTTCATAGATAGCTCATAAGTAAGGTTGATTATATATAGACATGGAGATAGTAAACAGCTATTTCTGTGTTCAGTAACAGGGTTGCTGTCATAGATGTATGTGTATTTGGATGGATATATCCAGTTAGTTATTAGTGCTTGTATGGCACATATTGGACAGTAAATTTAAAATCAATTTGAGGCATAATAATGATGAGACTAATGGTATATTCTCATGATGCATTTGGTCTCGGTAACATTCGGAGGATGCTAACCATCTGCGAACATCTGCTTTCAGAAATTCCGCAATTATCAATCCTGTTGCTTTCTGGTTCTCCTATGCTTCAGGGATTCCGTTTACCCTTAGGACTCGATTATATTAAATTACCTTGTCTAAATAGGGGAAATACTGGTGAAGTCGCGGTCAAATACTTAGGAATGGATGTAGATAAAACTGTAAAATTGCGGTCAGAATTAATTTTATCAGCAGCAGTTAATTTTCAACCAGACCTATTTTTAATCGATAAAAAACCATTAGGAATCAAGAATGAATTAACTGCTGCTGTTAATTATTTAGACAATAATTTGCCCGAAACTAAGCTGGTTTTACTACTGCGAGATATTCTAAATACACCAGAAAAAACAATTGCTGAATGGCAAAAAAATAGTTATAACCAACTAATAGATAAATTATATGTTCTTCTTTTAATAGTTGGTTCGCGGCAGGTATTTGATTTTATTAAAGAGTATAAAATACCAGAAAATATTGCCGAAAAAGTTTATTTTTGCGGTTATATCCGTCGTCATCAAGGGTATAAAGCTAGTGAAGTTGTTCGTCAAGAATTAGATTTAAATGGCAAAGAAAAGTTAGTTTTAGTTACTCCCGGTGGTGGAGAAGACGGCTATCAATTAGTTAGTACATATCTCCAAGGACAAGAATTCTTAGATGATAATCAATGCCACATCAAAAGTTTAGTATTTTGTGGTCCCGAAATGCCGAAAGAACAAAAGCAAGAACTACAGCAAATTGCAGCTAAATATCCTCAAGTACAAATAAGAGAGTTTAGCAACGATTTGATGAGTTATATATCAGCAGCCGATGCAGTAGTATCAATGGGAGGTTACAACACCGTATGTGAAATTCTCTCGGCTGCTAAACCAGCGGTAATTGTACCTCGAATCAAACCTTCCCAAGAACAATTAGTGCGATCGCAAAGAATGGATGATTTGGGTTTATTAAGAAGCATACACCCTGAAAATTTGACTCCACAGGTTTTGATGACAGAGTTATTTAAAGTATTGGAAAATCCTTCATACCCGAAAAATATTGATTTAGAAGGTTTACCTAGAATTACTCGTCATATTAGAAATTTGTTAGCAGATAAGATTACTGCTACTCAATTAAAATTTTTTTATTCTAAGCCAAATCAATCTCAGCAACTATTAGCTATTTGAGGCTAAATATTTTATCTTTTGTTTTCTTCCCTTCGTCTATTACAACTAAGTTCTTTTGTTGGTAATTGATTTAAATTTGCTATCAGAGCTAATTTGTATTCTCAATTATTCACGGCTTACTTTTGCTTTTTGACTTTTGACTTTTGACTTCCGCGCAGGGAAGTCGTTATTTTCAATAAGGAATCTATACCATGAAGAAACTTTTGTTTTATTGTCAGTATATTTTAGGTATGGGACATTTAGTCCGCAGCATGGAAATTGTTCGCGGTTTGATGCAAGATTTTAAAATATGTTTTATTAACGGCGGAGAAGTAATTAAGGAATTTGAAATTCCGTCTCAGATTGAAGTTATCAATTTACCAGCAATTAAAACTGATTCGCAATTTAAAAAATTGCAAGTTGTCGATACTTCTTTATCATTGGCTGAAGTACAAGAAATCAGAAAAAATCAACTTTTACAGATTGCTGATGAATTTCAGCCTGATGTATTAGTAATTGAATTGTTTCCATTTGGAAGAGGAAAGTTTTCTTTTGAATTAATTCCCTTATTGGAAAGATTACGTGAGAGCGATAAGCCTGTTAAAATTGTTTCTAGTTTACGGGATATCGTTGTCACAAAAACAAATCAAGAAAAGTACGAAGCAAAAGTTTGTCGATTAATGAATCAATATTTTGATATGCTATTGATTCATGGTGACGAAAATTTTGTACCCTTAGATGAAAGCTTTTCTCGGGTAAAAGATATTCAGTGCGAAACTAAATATACTGGTTATGTTGTTCAAAAACCTTCAGTCAATGCTGAATTAACTAATGAAGATAGAGAAATAATTGAGTCAGAGCAACCTTTAATATTAGTTAGTGTTGGCGGTGGTAGATTTGGTCATGAATTAATTGATTGTGTAATTGCTAGTGCTGATATTTTAGAGCAAAATATACCCCATCAAATTCAAGTATTTACTGGTCCTTTTGTACCAGAAGAAAAATTACAAGCATGGCAAAAATTGACTGAAAATAAGCATAATATTCAAGTTAGTCGCTACACTCGTAACTTATTAAGTTATATGCAAAAAGCCGATCTTTCAATCAGTATGTCAGGTTATAACACGACTTTAAATGTGATGACTACTGGAGTGAGAGCAATGATTTTACCATTTACAGGAAATAATGACCAAGAACAAAGAATTCGAGCAAGAAGATTAGATAATTTAGGAGTTGTTAAAATGCTTTATTCATCTGATTTACAGCCTGAAATATTTTCTACAAAAGTGATTGATTATTTAGCAACAGAACCCAAAAAAATTGATTTTGATGCCAATGGTGTAGAAAATACCGCTGCTTTTTTAAAAAATCTAGTCTTTAAGCATAAAGTTGCTTAATTGTTGATAGATTATGCATCTCAAAGGAGCAAAATATTTATTTTCAACGGGCAAGATATTTACAGCAAATTTCATCTGATAATGGTACATTATTACGGGTAGGGATGCCCGTACCACAAGAGTTTTAAAATATAGTACTGTACTTAATTTATCTGAAAACTGCTGTATTTTAAACGAGCAAGATAGCCGTAGTACAAAATAAATAATTTCCACCTGATACTCATAATTCATCCATAATTCAAAAGTTCATGACTAAAACAAAAATCTGTATTACCACTTTAGAATATCCACCTGATGTTGGTGGTGTTGGTGAATCGGTAAATCGCATTGCTAAAATACTTACTAATAACGGTTATGAAGTTCATGTTGCTGTTTTTCGTTCCAAACACAGGCTAGTTTCTGATGGAAGTCGTAGACGTGCCAGTTGTCAAACAAGTTTACAAGATGACATATTTGTGCATCGGATTAAGGGAGCAATTCGTACTAATCTTACAGAATTAACTGATTATTTAAGCGATGTTTATTTTCAACTCAAACTTCTGCATGAAAAATATCACTATGATTTGTTCCATGCCTTTTTTATAATTGAAACGGGTTATGTGACGACATTGTTAGCGAAAGAATATGATCTGCCAGTGATTAATAGTGTTCGTGGTGCTGACTTGCACAAACATATTTTTAACCCTAAAAATCACGGTCAAATTTCTTGGGTTTTAGAAAATTCGGATTGGATTACTTTTGTAAGTCGTACTTTGCAAAAACGAGCAGCTTTAATTACTCCTAGTAGCAAATCCAAATCTTCTGCTTTTTGGAATTCTATAGCACCAATTAATTTTGAGGAATTACCAAAACCAGCAAATTTTCAGGAATTATCTGGTTTAGTTATTGGTACTACGGGAAGATTTCGCGATAAGAAAGGAATTGAATATCTAATCGATGCTTGTAGTAAGTTCAGTAAAGAAATAAACTTTACTTTGTTACTGATTGGTGATTTTGTAGACAAAGAAAAAAGTTATTGGGAACAAGAATTAAAAAATAATGATTTGGGTTCTCGCTTGCAGGTAACTGGTATCAAAACTCGCGAAGAAACTTTAGCGTATTTACCTCATTTGGATATTTTCACTATACCTTCTTTAACTGATGGTTGTCCAAATGCATTATTAGAAGCAATGTCAGCAGGTTGTACAATTGTTGGTAGCAATGTTGATGCTATTGGCGAAATTATTGAAGATGGTGTGAGTGGATTATTAGTTAATCCTGGAAATACCCCAGAATTAGCAGCAGCATTGCGATATTTAGCAGATAAACCCGAATTACGAAAACAATTGGGTGCTGCAGCAAAAATAAAAGTACAAACACAGCTTACACCGGCAATGGAATTAGATAATTGGTTGAGTATTTATCAGCGAATATTAGATGATTCTAATATTTTACAGATTCGACAATTGAAAGTTGTTTAATTGATTGATTGTCGTTTTTTTAGTTTTTTTTAACGGGGTGCATTAAGCTTTGAGTATTCAATCTGTCAGATATACAGCATGTTTTATCGAAGTACATTATAACCGGGAGAAATGCCCCCAACGCAAGAGTTTTAGGATATAGTTTTGTACTTCAATTAAAAATCAAAGTCTGTAGGATATATTTTTGATTTGTAATCAGCTTTTTAACCCTTCATATAAAAGCATCAGGGGCATTCGCATCTAACTACGAACTTTGATTTTTACTAGCTCGCACCTCATCAAACAAATCCTACAATTAAGGCTAATTAACAATGAATAAACCACAAGTCACAATTGTTGTATCTCCTCGGGAACGTTTTAGCTTTACCCGGGAATCCTTAGAAAGTATTTACGACTATACTAAAATTCCTTTTGAACTGATTTATGTGGATGGAAATTCTCCTCGTAAAATAAAACAATATCTTCAAGAGAAATCTCATGAAAAAGGATTTAAATTAATTCGCACAGAATATTATTTATCCCCCAATCAAGCTCGGAATTTAGCAATACCTCATGTTGACACTGAATATTTATTATTTGTCGATAATGATGTGTTGGTAAGTCCAAATTGGTTAAAATCTTTATTAGAATGCGCCGCAGAAACTCAAGCTACTGTAGTTTGTCCCCTTACCTGTATTGGTAAAAATATTGGCGAGACAATTCATTTAGCTGGTGGTGAAGCCCATATAGTGGAAAAACTACAAGAAGATGGCACTATTAAGCGTAAAGTTCATGAAAAACATTACTTCGTCAATCGTAAAGTTGTAGATGTAAAATCACAATTACAACGTCAAAAATGTGAATTCGCTGAATTTCACTGTATGTTAGTTCGTAAAGAAATATTCCATCGAATTGGCTTCTTAGATGAAGGGCTTTTCTCTACTCGTGAACATATTGATTTTTGTATGACTGTTAATAATGCTGGTGGAAGTTTTTATTGCGAGCCTACTTCTGTTGTCACCTACATAACCGGCTTGAAGTGGGAATTACCAGAATTATCATTCTTTATGTTGCGTTGGAGTAATGCTTGGGAAGTTGCGAGTTTAGAATACTTTGCCAAAAAATGGAATTTAGCCACTCAAGATAAATATTTTCAAAAACGTTACAAGCGGATGGGGCATCGTCGCCATCAGGGTTTCTTAAAACCTTTTCTACGTTACTTTACTCTCGGTTGGAATCCTTTATGGTTAGAAAAATGGGCAATTGCCATCGAACATAAAATTAATAAATTAATTACGGATAATTATGCTAAAAATCTTCCTCAAAAGCAGCAATTATCAGAAATTAAAAGCATGGAAAAAACACGTGAATTTGTTACTGATTAATTAGTAACTTATTAAAAGTAAAGCAAATTTTGCGATTCTTGAATGTTTAAGGTGTTGCAGCAAATCTTAAATCGCCGTGTAAACCTGACAAGTAAACGAAAAATATGGCTAGCCAAGATTCTATGAAAACCAAACCCAACAAAACCAAGAGTATCAAAGCAGCTTTACCCGAAATCACTCAGTTTTTACGGCGATTTGCACCTCAAATCCGCAAACAACAAAAATTACTAATTGTGTCCTTTTTTGGACTTATGGCTGAAATTGGTTTACATTTATTAGAACCTTGGCCTTTAAAGTTAATTTTTGACTATATCCTGGTTGCCGATTTTCAAACCAAAATCTCGGAATTACCTTTTCTCGCAGGATTTAGCCGAGTTACTTTAGTAACGATTTTTTCTGTGGGCTTAATCGCAATTGTCGGTTTACGGGCTTGTGCTGCTTACTTTAGCGTGTATGGTATGGCACTAGCAGCCAGTAACGTCTTAACCGAAGTTCGCAACCAACTTTACAGTCATATTCAAAGCCTTTCTCTTTCTTTTCATCATAAATCCAAAACTGGTGACTTAATTTCTCGCGTAACTTCTGATATCGATAAAATTCGGGAAGTTACCGTAATGGCTTTACTACCTTTATTTGCTAACTCCCTCACCATCATCGGCATGATTATTGTCATGTTTTCCTTACATTGGGAATTAGCAGCGATCGCAATTGCTTTATTTCCCTTATTTATTTTGTTTACTTTCCGTTTAACAACACGCATTCGCACAGTAGTTAAGTCTCAACGCCAACGGGAGGGAACAATTGCTGCTACCGCTGCAGAATCTCTGGGTGCAATCAAGGTTGTGCAAGCGCTTTCACTGCACCAAATGTTAGAAAAATCCTTCGCTAATGAAAACCGCCAAAGCTTACAAGCTAGCGTTAAAGTACGAAAACTCTCCGCTGGTTTAGAAAGATTGGTGGAACTTTTAGTGGGATTGGCTACCGCTATAGTCTTGTGGCGAGGCGTACATTTGGTTTTAGAAAACCATATCACTCCCGGAGATTTACTAATATTTGTCAACTACTTCCGCATCGCCTTTAAACCAATGCGAGTATTAGCAAAATACATCGGACAAATTACTAAAGCCACTGCTTCTAGCGAACGTATATTAGATATCTTAAACACAGTTCCTGATATCCGCGATCGCCGTTTTGCAATTCATGCACCACAAATCAGAGGATGTGTTGAATTTGACAATGTAACTTTTGGCTACGAACAGGAAAAAACTATCTTGAAAAATATAAATTTTAAAGTTTTCCCCGGTCAACATATAGCTTTAGTAGGTGCTTCCGGCGGTGGTAAGTCAACATTAACAAGTTTATTACTCCGTCTATACGACCCCACAACTGGAGGAATATTCGTAGATTGTCACGACATCAGAGAATATAAATTACAATCCTATCGCCGACAAATTACTGTGGTTTTGCAAGATAGTGTTTTATTCGCCGCAAGTATTAGAGATAACATTGTCTACGGGGATTTAGCTGCCACTGACAGAGATATTGAACAAGCAGCCCGTTTAGCAAATGCTCACAACTTTATCATGGAATTACCCCAAGGTTACGATACCATATTGGGAGAAAGGGGGTGTACACTTTCCGGGGGACAAAGACAAAGAATTGCGATCGCCCGTGCTGCTGTACGTAATGCACCCATAGTAATTTTAGATGAACCTACCACTGGTTTAGACCAAGAAAGCGAATATTTAGTTAATCAAGCCTTGGATAGGTTAACAAGTGGAAAAACAACTTTTACGATTTCTCACAATCTTAAAGCTATCCAAGAAGCAGATTTAATTCTCTATATGGAAGGTGGACAAATTTTAGAGAAAGGAACTCATAATCAATTAATGCATTTGAGTGGAAGATATGCTGCGATGTATGCCTTACAATCAGCTGTAGATAATGGGAATAAGGCATTAGGCATAAATAGTTAGAGGTTATAACTAATAACTAA
>DESS01000275.1 GCA_002361335.1 Richelia sp. UBA3308 | reverse complement strand
CTAACAACTAACAACTAATAATTATAAATTAAGAATCAACCGAGCTAAACCAAAGTAAATCAAAACGCCAGCTACATCTACCGCTGTTGTAATAAAAGGCGCTGACATTAAGGCTGGATCTAATTTCATGAATCTGAATAAAAACGGTAGCGACGAGCCAGAAACTGAAGCTAAAACCGAAATCGCAACTAAACTACTACCAACTGCGATCGCTACTTCTAAATTACCTTGCAACAAAAATGCCCATATAGTAGCAATAACTCCTAATGTTGTTCCTAATATTGCTCCAGCTAGGGCTTCTCTAGCAATTACCTGAATTGTTCCTAAGGAGCGAATTTCATCGGTATTCATCCCCCTAATTACTACCGTAGAAGATTGAGCGCCTACGTTACCTCCCGTACCTGTAAGCAAAGGAATAAAAGCCGCTAATGTGACTACTTTTTGTAAAATATCTTCTTCAGATTTTATTATCGTTCCCGTTACCGTATTCGTGACAAGCAATACCAATAACCAAACAACCCGCTTGCGAGCAACGGTAAATAAATCTGTGTGGAAATAGTTGTCACCGCTAGATTGTACACCACCACCAAGGGCATAAATATCTTCTGTGGTTTCTTCTTGAATAATATCTATGACATCATCAACCGTAATAATACCTACTAATCTTTGCTCCCTATCTACCACGGGTACGGCGAGAAAATCATATTTTTGGATAACTATGGCAACTTCTTCTTGGTCTGTTTCAGTATAAACATATATTGGGTCGCGATTGAGAATTTCGCTTATTTCTTGTTCCGGCTGGGCTGTTACCAATTGTCGCAGGGAAACAATTCCAATTAAACGCCGAGCAGCATCGGTAACGTAAAGATAATAAATCATTTCGCTGGCGTTAGCTTGGCGGCGAATCCTTTCCAAGGCTTGCGCTACAGTAAAATTTTCTTTGAGCAAGATGAATTGAGGAGTCATGATCCGCCCAGCAGTACCGGCTTTATAACCCAAAAGTTCGGCGGTAGCTTCTCGTTGAGCGGGACTAAGTTGTCCTAAGAGACGATTAACAACCTTTGCTGGTAACTCATCAAATAATCTAGCGCGATCGTCCGGTGACATTTTATCAACTATATCAAGAACTTCCTGAGAACGAAATTCTTGTATCAATCTTTCCTGAACGTTATAGTCAAGATATTCGTAAACCTCAATTGCTTCATTCTTGGAAAGCAAACGAAACACCAAAGCATACATGGTTTCCGGTAAACCTTCAATTACCTCGGCTATATCCACAGGCTGTACCGGTACGAGAATTGCTTTGGCACCTGGCAAGTCACCTTGTTCGAGGAGCATTTGCAATTGAGTTCGCACTAAATTCCGTAATTCCCGGCGCGATGCTTCTTGGATAACAGAAGCTACGTTGTTGATTTCGGTCACATTCGGCTATCTCCTGAAGGTAATTTTACAATGATTACTCAATCATAGTTTATGGGAATTTGGTTGTCAGAAACGTTAAATCGGTTAACTTTGGAACTAATTCAGCCGTTGGGATTGATGTTTATAACCATCACTTATTGTTTTTTTCATCCTTCTGACTTAATTAGTGGTAATTATCACTCAGCGTGCAAAAAATTATTTTGACGTTTTTGATGCCAGTTTATTAATAATTGCTTTCCAATACATTTGGGTTCAACCACTGAAATTGATAACTGATAATTCATAATTGTTTTAAGTTTTATGTACTTTGCTTAACATATTTCTTTTGATAGTACTACTTCCTAAAATCTGGATTTAATATGGCTGCGTGAGGGATAGGTATTATTTAAAATGACTACAACTCAGTCAAATCCACAATCAACTGTTGTGGAAAACAACAGCATTGACACTGTTAAGGTGAAGCTACGGGTTAACGGTACAGAACATAATTTAGACATGGAACCCCGCGTGACTCTTCTTGATGCATTGCGGGAACGTTTGAATTTAACTGGTAGTAAGAAAGGTTGTAATCACGGACAATGTGGTGCTTGTACTGTTTTAATAAATGGAGAAAGAATTAATTCTTGTTTGTCTCTAGCAATAATGCATGAAGGGGATGAAATTACAACTATCGAAGGGTTGGTTGATGGTGATGAACTTCATGCAATGCAAGCAGCATTTTTAGAACATGATGGTTTTCAGTGCGGTTACTGTACTTCAGGACAAATTTGTTCGGCGGTGGCTTTACTTGATGAAATTCAAGCAGGACAAGCCAGTATAGTAACGGATTTAGAAGAAATTGCCAATCCCACCCCTAAGATTGAATTAACTGATACAGAAATTCGCGAGCGCATGAGTGGAAATATTTGTCGTTGCGGGGCTTATCCAAATATTGTTGCTGCTGTTAAAGCAGGCTACGAGAAACTGAAGAGTGAGCAGTAAAAAATTTTAGAGTTTCATCAAATTTTCTAAAACTCCCAATGCCCCATGCCCAATTCCCAAATTAGAAGAGAACACTAATAAGAGAGAAACCTATTCTACCTTGCTAGCACGGCACAATTTGCCGCAAGTAGAAGCCTATTATGACGGACAAATGAACTCCGAACAACCGCAGTTTTCCAAACATGCATTTGGTGCCCAATTTGTAGAAGTGCAAGTCGATCCAAATTTTGGAGAAGTGCGCGTTACCCGCTTTACTGGAGTCTTTGGTGTGGGAAGAGTGCTTAACCAAAAGACTGCGCGATCGCAAATTATGAGTGGGATTATTATGGGCATTGGTATGGCGTTAATGGAAGATACGGTTTTTGACCCACACATGGGACAAATTGTCAATGCTAATTTAGGTGAATACCATGTCCCAGTAAATGCTGATATACCAGAGATTGAGGTATATTTTGTGCCGGAAGAAGATCCCCATGTGAACCCCATTGGAGTCAAGGGAATTGGTGAAATTGGGATTACTGGAACTGCGGCGGCGGTGGCAAATGCTGTTTATCATGCTACTGGTAGGCGGATTCGCAATTTACCAATTACTCCAGATAAGGTGATGTAATGAGTAATGAGTAACTCGTTCCGAAGTAAGAAGTAAGAAGTAAGAAGTAATGAGTAAAAGGGTTATATAGTAAGTAATTTGGCGGACATCATCTAAATTGTCTAGAGACGCTGATATTATCGCGTCTCTACAAAAAAATACCACGGGTAGAATCAAGATCAGAAATAATAATGAGGGAATTACAAGATATTATTTTAGCTATAGAAACTAGAGAAACTGGTGAAAAAGCAGCTTTAGCGACTTTAGTGAAGGTAAGTGGTTCGACTTATAGAAGTCCTGGTGCGAGAATGTTAATTAAGGGGAATGGTGATACTATTGGTGCCATTAGTGGTGGTTGTTTGGAAAGTGATGTTTTTGAAAAGGCGCAAGCTGTAATTGAGTCTGGAAAGCCTTGTGTGATTAAGTATGATACAACTTCTGAAGATGATATGATTTGGGGTTTGGGGCTTGGTTGTCAAGGAGTTGCTTATGTTTTAATTGAAGCTTTAGAGTCAAATAAATTTCAGGAATTTGCTTTTATTAAAAGATGTTTCTCAACTCGAATTTATGGTGCGATCGCCACGGTAATTAATGTTGAATTTGCAAGTGAAGTTAAAGTCGGACAACGTTTATTATTTGGTGGAGATACTATTATTAATAATTTCACCAACGAGGATCTATTCACAGAAGTTTTAAGAGATACGAAAACAGCATTGTCAAATAATAATTTGATTTTAAAAGAGTATCAGTTAGCAACAGGGAAGATCGAAGTTTTTATTGAAGTAATTAAACCACCTTTATCTTTAATCATTTTTGGTGCCGGTTATGATGTACTACCGTTAGTAAATTTGAGTAAACAACTTGGTTGGCATGTGACTGTAGTAGATAACCGTCAGCGAAAAGCAAGTCAAAAGCGTTTTGTAAAAGCAGATAAAATACAGCTTTCTCCTCCTGAAGATATTTTAGAGGATATAGAAATTACAGAGCGTACCGTCGCTGTAGTTATGAGTCATAATTATTTAGACGATTTAGAAATGCTCAAATTGTTAATACCTTATAATTTAAAATATTTGGGAATACTTGGTCCAAAAAAAAGAACAAACCGGATTATCAAAGAATTACAAGCAGAAGAAATTACATCTAATGCTAATATTTACAGCCCTGTTGGATTAGATATTGGAGCAGATAACGCCGAAGAAATCGCCCTTTCTATAATTGCTGAAATTCAAGCTGTAATTTCTCAACGTAATGCCGGTTTTTTACGCCATCGCAATGCTCCTATTCATGGGAAGAAAGAATAAGTATTTAGGGGTTGAAAGTAGTAATTAGGACAAGGGAATAGGGAATAGGGAATAAGAACAAGCCTATTTCGACTTACTTAGATAGTGGTTAGTGGTTAGTGGATAATTGATGACAAATGTTGGTTTAATAATATTAGCTGCGGGAAGTGCCAGCCGCATGGGAAAACCAAAACAACTGTTAAGTTATCGAGGAAGCAGTTTGATATCTCATGCTGTTGAAGTTGGTTTTAATTCTGTTTGTAAGCCTGTTGTAGTAGTTTTAGGCGCTTACGCAGAACAAATTAAGCCAACAATAAATAAATTTCCAGTACAAATAGTAGAAAATGCTCATTGGAAAACAGGAATGTCTTCTTCTATTCGTGCCGGTATTACTGCAATAAAAGAAAATAATCCGAAATTAGATGCAGTGATGATCGCACTTGCAGATCAACCTTTAATTAGTACAACGGTTTTTAATCAATTAGTTGAAAGTTATCAGGAAAGAAAAAATATCATTATTGCTTCTACTTATAATGATGTTATAGGTGTTCCAGCTTTATTTAGTAGTGTTTTATTGCCGGAATTAATTAACCTTGAAGGCGATAGAGGTGCAAAAGCTTTGATCAAAAAATATCAGGATGAAGTTTTAAGTATTGCCATACCGGAAGCTGCAATCGATATTGATACGCCGGAAGATTATCAGAAATTATTAATAGGTTGGTAGTAGCGCTGTCTTCGCATATTAATTTTCAGCGCTGAAGCGCTACTACGAACTTTAATCTATGATAATTAATAAGAGTTTCACAAAGGAAAAATCCTTGAATCCACTACCACAAAAAGAAAAGTTACAAACTCTCTTGGAGAAAATTCATCAGAATGATGATTCTCCCGTAACAAATTTAACCTTAAACGAAACTTTAGTAGAAGAAATTGAGCAATTAACGAGGGAAGTAGAAGAGGTTAATCCCAATCCCCAACCGCTGCTTTATGCTACTTCTCTTTTAAATGGAAATTGGCAATTACAATATTCGACAGCTAGAGAAATCCGTTCTTTGTCTTCTTTGCCATTGGGTTTAAAAATCGGTAAAGTTTATCAAGAAATCGATGTTGCTAATAAATCTTTTTTCAATCTCGCTTTTGTGAAACATCCTTTAGAATTAATCTCGGGAAATGTAAAAGTAACAGCGACTTTTGAACCAGCAGAAGAAGAAACTAACAAACGTATTAACGTACAATTTGATAAACGTTACCTGTCAATTGAAAAAATTCTCGGTATTCAAACTCCAAAACTCAATCCATTTAAAGTTGTTCAAGCTAATAATCCCCAAGGTAGAATTCCCTCCCTTGACGTTACCTACTTAGATGAAACCTTAAGAATTGGGCGGGGAGGAGATGGAAGTTTATTTATTCTCAAGCGCGTTTAATTATGAGTACCAACCAACGTCAACGCTATCAACAAATAATTTTATCCCACGCCAGAAAGCCGCAAAATAAAGGTAAAACTAACCCCATACATCGACAACATCAAGGAGAGAATCCCTATTGTGGGGATAAAGTTGAACTTACTTTGATGCTAGATGAAACAGAAACAAAAATAGAAGATATTAAATTTGAAGGTAGCGGATGCGCTTTATGTCTTGCTTCTGCTGATTTAATGGCGAATGCTGTTAAGGGCAAGGATATTTCAGCAGCACTATCTATGGTAGAAGATTTTCGCAAGATGGTGCTGGGAGAAACTACCTTAAAACCGCCTTTGGAAAAACTAAATATTATGCAAAGTGTTTCTCAATTTCCTATGCGGGTTAAATGTGTTACTTTACCTTGGCATACTTTAAACGCTGCTCTGGATATAAATTACTCCCTTCCCGGCTTTATGATTACCGCTGGGGAGTGAGGGAGAAATTGTTATAAGTAATCTTAGAACGCGATCGCAGTATAAAATGTATTACTTAGGAGTTATATCGCGATCGCAATGAAAAAAATCAAGTTCAACAAACTAGGATACTTTTTTAATCTAGGAAGGATTTTGGCATCTAGCATCAAATCCATCAAAATGTTTGCAATCTCTATGGTTATAGTCTTCTGCTCAAATTTATCTCCCGCAGTTGCTCTAACACAGATCGATCCTGTAATTGAACAGCAAGTTATTCAGATATTACGAGAACATCCAGAAGTAATTATAGAATCGGTTGAGCGTTACCAAAAGCAGCAATTTGAAGAAAAACAGAAAGCAACGAAGGCATTGCTGGAACAACTTCAGACAACACCTGAAAAATTGATTGCTCAATCTCCCGTCACAGGTGACATTCAAGATAAAATAATCCTGGCTGAATTTTCTGATTTTCAATGCCCTTATTGTGGAAGAGCCAGTAAAACGGTATCACAATTCATTGACAAATATAGCGATCGCGTCGTGCTAGTTTACAAACATTTCCCATTACAAAATATACATCCCCAAGCATATCCTGCAGCTAAAGCAGCTTGGGCTGCTGCAGAGCAAAATAAATTTTGGGAATACCATGATGCTCTCTTCAATCAACAAAAACAATTAGGGGAATCACTCTATGTAGCCACCGCTGAAGAATTGGCACTTGATATGGAAAAATTCAATCGCGATCGCAATAGTATAGAAGCTCAAATCGCTATTAAGCAAGATATGAAACTTGCCAACCAATTAGGTGTAAGTGGAACTCCTTTCTTTATAATGAAAGATAAAGTATTTTCAGGAGCAGTTGGTCTATCGGAATTTGAAAAGTTGTTCGCACAGGTTAGTCAATTGTAATTCCAAGCACTTTACTAAAAAAAATAATGGGTATAAGCTTAATTGCTATACCTATTTTTTTATGGGTTATTTTTTCAATAAATATATTTTTTTAGTTAATTTTTATATGTAAAACTTTCATAAATATATTCTATAATACAAATCTTATGAATAAAAATTATTATATTGGGAACAATATTTTTTGGATTCATTTCTATATAAATCAAGGCAAAGGCATGTTTTCAATAGAAATGCTACCTTCTCAATAAAACTCTATTCATTGAGGATAGATGATATGATTTTTTTTATATATACAGGAAAAAAATAAAATTAACGACAAATATTATTTCGGCGCTTAAGACAGAAATAGTTTTATTAATTTTAGATGTGTTTACCCTGTTATATCAATGCTATTTAACTCTCTTGAATTCATCTTTTTATTTCTGCCAATTACTTTATTGATATTTTTCGGAATTGGTAAACTAGGTAATTATCGATTTGCAATAGCCTTTCTTGTCGCGGCTTCGTTATCTTTCTATGGTTGGTGGAATCCACCATATTTACTATTACTAATCTTTTCTCTAATATTTAACTACTTTATCGGCTCTGCTTTAAGTGAAAAATTCAAAATATCTTTCTCTAAGAAGTTACTGCTCGCTCTAGGAATTATCGTAAATCTGGCTCTCATTGGTTATTTCAAGTACGCTAACTTCTTTGTCTCTACTGTTGGGGATTTACTGGGAAGGAATTTCAATCTCGATAATATCATCCTACCCTTAGCGATATCATTCTTTACCTTTCAGCAAATCGCTTATCTAGTAGATGCTTACAAAGGAGAAACCAAAGAATATAACTTACTTGATTACTGCCTTTTCGTAACCTTTTTCCCACAATTAATTGCCGGTCCTATTGTACATCATAAAGAGGTGATGCCTCAATTTGTTGATAAATCTACTTATCGCTTTAACCCGGAAAATATGGCGGTGGGAATTACTATTTTTAGTCTGGGATTATTTAAAAAGGTTTTATTGGCTGATAATGTTGCGGTTTATGCTACTCCAGTATTTAACGCTGCATCAAAAGGTATTGAACCCACACTCATTGAAACTTGGATTGCTGCTTTAGCCTATACATTACAACTTTACTTTGATTTTTCTGGCTATTCGGATATGGCTATTGGTATAGCTAGAATGTTTGGAATCAAACTACCAATCAATTTCAATTCTCCTTATAAAGCCATTAGTATCAGTGATTTTTGGCGGAGATGGCATATTACTCTTTCCAACTTTTTGCGAGACTATCTTTATATTCCTCTTGGTGGTAGTCGTCAAGGTGAAATTCGTCGCAACTTAAATTTACTTATTACCATGCTTCTTGGTGGATTATGGCATGGTGCTGGTTGGACTTTTGTTTTCTGGGGTGGCTTACATGGAACCTTTTTAATTATTAATCATCAATATCGTTCCTTCCGTAAACGTTTGGGACATGATTTAAAGAATACTAATTGGTTGGATAGAGGTTGTGGTTGGTTATTAACCTTTGTTGCGGTTGTTATTGGTTGGGTTTTCTTCCGTGCAGAAAATATGGCTACTGCTTTTTTAATTGTTAAAGGAATGTTTGGTTTTAATGGTGTGTCTGTCGGCAAAGCATTATCAGATAAGTTAGGATTTTTACAAAATTGGAATATTCAACCGAATGGATGGTTGCCAATTATTGCAACTAAACCTACAGATGTTATTTTATTTATACTTTTCTTATTAATAATTGCTTGGTTTGTACCCAATAGCCAAGAATGGATGGAACGTCATAATCCTGTACTAAATCACAATGCGGCAAATAAATCTTTAACTTCCAATAGGAACTTTTGGAAAAAAATACGATGGGAACCAAATAATGTTTATGCTCTGATAGTGAGTGCAGTGATTTTTATTGTTTTCAAAATTATTCTTGATGCACCTGAAAGTGAATTTTTATATTTTAATTTCTAAGGAAATGACTTACTTAAAATATTGCAAAACAATTTTATTCTCATTATCTCTTTGGTATATAGTTTTCGTTTCAATAGTCTTATTGCAAATAGGAATTGTAGCTTCAGGAGAGGCTCTATGGATAAATGAACTATATACTATTAAGTCAAGTATTGCTAAATCGATAGAAACACCTAAGTTAGTTATAGTATCTGGCTCAAATGCCTTATTTGGTATCAGTTGTAAGATGATATATGAAGAAACACAAGTTCCTTGTCTTAATGGAGCTACTCATGCTGGACTTGGTATTAAGTACATACTTAATCGAGCGAAATTTTTGATAAAATCTGGGGATACGGTTATTTTACCCTTGGAATATGCTCATTACAAATCTAATAATATACCTGGAAGTGTATTAGTCAATTACGTACTTGAATTCGATCCAAAATATTTAATATCGGCAGATTTAGCTCATAGCATCAGAATTATTACCGGAATATCTTTTAATAAGATGGCTGAAAAAATCAGTTATAAATTCAAGCCTCAAAAATCTATAAAAACGCATTACAAATCTAAAAATATCAATGTATTTGGAGATGAAACTGGTAATCTAAAATCTGATATAACTGAAAAACATTTGAATGAACTTACTGTATTGGAACCAGATCAAAATATAGAAAATTACATGAAAAATAGTCATGGTTTACAAACAATAAAATCTTTTATATCTTGGTGTAATACTAATAATATTAAAGTGATAGCAACATGGCCCAATACTGTATGGTTTGATGTCTATCAAGAAAAAGATCGAGAAAAATTTTTTGAAAGTATAAAAAGCTTTTATCAAGAATTAAAAATTCCTATTTTAGGAGAAGCAAGAGATTTTATGTATGATAAATCTATGTTCTATGACACTAGATATCATTTAAATGATGTAGGTGTGCGTCAACGAACTCAACAGCTTATAGATTTGCTCAAGCCTTATTTAAAAGATATTAAAAACTATAAATAAACTCGGTAATTAAAGTTTATTTTTAATTAAAATTCATCTGAAAACGGTAAATATTACTCCTGTTCGATAATAGCGGGCAATATGCCCGCACTACAAAATCATCCCGAATCCTCTAAGAAAACTTATTCAAAAATTCCAAAAGCTTCCTCGTACTACCCCCCAATTTAGTACGCTTAAATGCATCAGCAGCTTTCTTAATTCCTTCGGCTTGAGTGGGATAAGGATGAATTACAGCGCTTAATTTATTCATTCCGATGCCATTGACAATTGCCGTAGTCACCTCAGAAATTGTTTCACCAGCATGGGCAGAAACTATAGTCGCACCCAAAATTTTATCACTACCTTGCTTCAAATGAACCTTTACAAAACCTTCGGTTTCACCGTCGGTAATTGCTCTATCTACATCTTCATAGTCTATTTTAATCGTATTTACCTCAAAACCTTTTTCCCGCGCTTCACTTTCATACATCCCTACATGGGCAATTTCCGGGTCAGTAAATGTTACCCAAGGCACAACTAAATCACTGACTTTTTTACGTCCTAAACCAAAGGGAGCAAATAAAGCATTTTGAATGACAATCCGCGCTGTTGCATCTGCCATATGAGTAAACTTCTGACTTAAACAAATATCACCTGCGGCAAAAATCTTCGGATTTGTAGTTTGCAAATTGTCATTTACTTTCACACCTTTACTGTCATAATCAACACCAACTACTTCCAAATTCAAACCTTCAACATTTGGTGTTCTTCCGGCACCTACCAAAATTTCATCTACGATAATAGAATCTTTTTTCCCATTACTGATAAAGTAAATTTTCTTACCTTCAGATGTTTTTTCCACCCGCTCTATTTGAGAACTTAATATCACATCTATTCTTTCACGCTTAAACACCTTTTGCACAATTTCGGCAGCGTCAGCATCTTCTTTATTCAAGATATGGGAACCGCGATGAAAAAGGCTTACAGCGGTACCAAAACGGTTGAAAGCCTGTGCTAATTCGCAACCGATGGGGCCACCACCAATGATCGCCAAACGTCGTGGTAATTGTGTCAGGGAAAATACGGTTTCATTAGTAAGATATCCAGCTTCTTTCATGCCGGGAATATCCGGTTGTATTGCCCTGGCTCCGGTAGCAATTACAGCTTTTTTGAATTTAAGAGTTTTACCAGCGACTTCAATGGTATTATCGCTAGTAAAACTTGCTGCTCCTAAAAATACATCCATTCCAAATTCTTTTGTAAAGCGCTCAACCGAATCAACATGGCTGATTTGCGCCCTTAATCGCCGCATCCGTTCCATAACTGCGGGAAAATCGACTTCTACCTGTTGCGGAATCTTAATTCCATATTCTTTGGCATTCCAGATTTCACCAACAACGCGAGAAGAACGAATCAAGCACTTAGAAGGAACACAACCCACATTAGTACAATCTCCACCCATGAGATGTTTTTCAATCAACGCAACCTTTAAACCCACACCCAACCCTGCAGCACCCGCAGATGTCACCAAACCCGCAGCACCAGCACCAATGGCCACCAAATCGTAACAATCAGCAGGTTCGGGATTTTTCCAATCGTTAGGATGTAAGTTTGCAATCAAAAGTTGATTGTACTCATCCATTGGGGGAACTATTACTCTTTCAAAGGCTGAATTTGACATAATTAGTTGTTAGTTGTTAGTTGTTAGTTGTTAGTTGATAGTTGTTAGTTGATAGTTGTTAGTTGATAGTTTTTACTCGTTACTCGTTACTCGTTACTCATTACTCATTACTCGTTACTCGTTACTCGTTACTCATTACTCATTACTCGTTACTCGTTACTC
>DESS01000196.1:40352-51608 GCA_002361335.1 Richelia sp. UBA3308 | reverse complement strand
TATATTTCCCAAAATTGCTCTTAATTTCCAATGCCCAATGCCCAATGCCCAATGCCCAATGCCCAATGCCCAATTCTAAATTCTTAATTCTTAATTCTAAATTCTTAATGCTCTATTTTTCAAGCCCGAGACAATTTATAGTAAAGTTGTCTGTTAATATTTTATAAAAATTGTGAAAACTATTACTCTGATTGGTTCTACTGGTTCTATTGGTACTCAAACTTTAGATATCGTTGCTCAATGCCCCCAAGAGTTTCGTATTGTCGGATTAGCCGCAGGGAGCAATGTAGAATTGTTAGCATCTCAGATTCGACAGTTTCGACCGAGTATAGCAGCAATTTGCGATGAAGATAAATTACCACAACTTCAAGAGGCAATAAAAGACATTGAACCTCAACCAACTTTACTATCAGGGGAAGCTGGTGTTATTGAAGTTGCTCGTTGTGCAGAAGCGGAAACTGTTGTTACGGGTATTGTTGGTTGTGCCGGGTTGTTACCTACCATTGCCGCCATTGAAGCTGGTAAAGATATTGCTTTGGCGAATAAAGAAACTTTAATTGCTGGCGCACCAGTAGTTTTACCTTTAATAAAGAAACATGGTGTAAAATTACTACCCGCTGACTCTGAGCATTCGGCAATCTTTCAATGTTTACAAGGTATTCCAGAAGGAGGTTTACGTAAGATAATTCTTACAGCCTCCGGTGGTGCTTTCCGCGATTGGGATGTAGAAAAATTAGCAGAAGTTAAAGTTGCCGATGCCCTTAAACATCCAAATTGGTCAATGGGACGTAAAATTACTGTAGATTCGGCTACTTTAATGAACAAGGGTTTGGAAGTAATTGAAGCCCATTTCTTATTTGGTTTAGATTATGACGATATTGAAATTGTTATTCATCCCCAAAGTATCATTCATTCGCTGATTGAGTTGCAAGATACCTCTGTTTTAGCTCAGTTAGGTTGGGCTGACATGCGTCTACCTTTGCTGTATGCTTTATCTTATCCCGAACGTATTTACACCAATTGGGAACCTTTAGATTTAGTTAAAGCTGGTTCATTAACATTCCGTGAACCAAATCATCAAAAGTATCCTTGTATGAAATTAGCTTACGCTGTTGGAAAAGCTGGTGGTTCAATGCCAGCAGTATTAAACGCCGCCAACGAGCTAGCTGTAGCTTTATTTTTAGAAGAAAAAATTCACTTTTTAGATATTCCTCGCTGCATCGAAACAGTTTGCGATCGCCATTCAAAGGATAACCGTTCAAATCCCAATTTAGATGACATTTTAGCAGCCGATAAATGGGCTAGACAAGAAGTAATCAGCGCTGCACAAAGTATACAAAACACACCCACAGTAGTTTCTGTGAGATAAGGAGAGGGGAGACAAGGGGATGGGGAGACAAGGAGATGAGGAAAAAGAGTTAGGAATTAATAATTT
The DNA here is from genome assembly GCA_002361335.1 of Richelia sp. UBA3308. GTDB lineage: Bacteria > Cyanobacteriota > Cyanobacteriia > Cyanobacteriales > Nostocaceae > Rivularia. The sequence goes on along the minus strand of DESS01000196.1, from coordinate 50,173 downwards.
TAAGAATTAATTACCAATGCCCCATGCCCCATGCCCCATGCCCTTCGGCCCAATTCATGACTTATTTGATCCAGAAAGCTTTGCTAAGACTTCTTTCACTGCCGGAGGTAACTGACGCATTATTTTACCTTTTTCTATATCCTTTGCCACTAAAGTAACCTTGGCACTAACATATAAATCTTGCTCATCAGTTGATTGAATCGCATAATCCCAGTTAATGCGAACACCTGTTACCTCTTGCATACGAGTTTTTACCACTGCCGCCATACCCAATTGAAGCGCTTGATGATAGCGCACTGACATTTCGACTACGGGTAAATCACAACCTAAAGCGACTAAATCAGCAAATTCAATCCCAATTGAACGTAAGCATTCTACTCTTGCTTCTTCCATCCAAGCAATATAAGTACCATGCCACACAACACCAGCATAATCCGTATGGTGAGGTTGAACTCTCATAGGATATTCAAACCAATTTTCAGATGTATGTAAATATTGATTTTCGATAGCCCCAGTAGGCTGTAGTTGCGGTTGATGTGATTTTTCTTCGGACATCTTAAAATTTCTTTGCAGACGCGAGAGTTGATTAATAAATTTAGAATAATATCAAATCGAGCAATTACGCTGCAAACAGGAGCGCGATTTTCACCCTTTGTCCAATACCTCTGGTGAAAACCCAAAACCGCTATAATCATTGCAGCGCCCGACTATTTGTAATATATCCTATGCATTTATTATTTGTTACACGACATAAAATCAAAATATTGTCTTGCAATATTTGATTTAAAGAGTATTTTAGAATACAATATATTTGTGTAAATCCAAATAACCAACCGAGTTATCACTAACACGATTTACTTTAAATGTCCAATTATATCTGTAATTATTCTGAGAACAAATTCCAAAGCTATACTAGTGTTCGCGTCTACTTAACACTCAACCTATGGACATCATTAAGTACCTAAGTAAGTAAAAATACAAGGCTATATTCCCCAGATATTAGGGAACAGTTTAGATGAGTTAGTTTAGATTATACATTATTCTATCTATAAATAAATAGTTATTAATTGCATCTATCTTAAGTAAATAAATGCCTAGTATATTTGTATTTATCATTGGTAGCCCCAGTTACATTTACCCGCATTCAAACTAGAAACTTTAGTTTGTTTGAAACAATGGTGCTGTGAAGCTTTGCTATGAAACAATCAATAGGATAAATTTCAGATTTCCTAGATAATACAGCCGAGCGGGACATAGGAATGCTTCACCCCTGACAATCATGGATATAGTAACAAATTCAGTAACTAATGCAAGGAAAATGATATCACTTCATGCCTTAAACCGAAACTAGAAAAACAGCTAGTTGAGTATTGGCAAAAATTAACTATTATTTCATCGGAGCAAGTCACATTAACCTTACCGTGGCTCGGAGGCTACCTTAAATTTCGGACAATTGTTAACAGCCTTTTACAAGGGTTTTGCGATTAGTACAAGCTTCAATTGGTGGATGCTTAACTATATTCGCCAGTTCCTGTAGCTGGTTTACCGCTTCTGCGCCTTCCAACTTCATTAATTCGCGATCGTCACGCATTTCAGTCCAAGTTATACCGTAATCGGATACTAAAAACCGAATCAGATGATTTTCTCCCAAGCTAACCATAAACGAAGCACTATTCATTTGGTCACCGCAGGTATAGCAAGACGCAAGGTATCCGCGTCTCTCTAAAACTATCGCTAAGGCTTGTAAATTCATTACCAAGTCTTGAACGAATTGCCGGTGTTGTTGCGCTAATCTTAGAAACACTTTTATCCTCCAAACACCACAATCATTTTAGTCTCTTTTATATTTTTTTTAGATTTTCTCATCAAATGGTATTGTAAACTAAACATTACAATTGTCCATAGATGACAAAAATCGAGAAGTAACTACCTTGGAAATGGTAGTGCATATGGGCAAGTCCTGCCGTATCATAATATTCACTTTGCAATCAAAAAATTCCCGAGAGGATTGGTTAAATTTTACTTTGTATTTATATTTTCGAGGTCAGGGTTGATACTGACAATATAAATCCGCTATCACATTAACTCATATTCACTAGAAGTCAACTGCCAAAAAGCAGCAAATATTTTCCTTTTAGGCTCTTAATTGCTATAAATCCTGAATTTTATCCCTTGATTGCCTCTTAACTTCATTTTATTACCATTGATACCATAGTAAATCCCTATAGATTTAACTGTAATCAACTATTCTTGTTTTCAAACAGTTATTGTTAGGGGAATCAGTTAAGTTTTCCTATAATGTTGATACAAGCATCTAATTGTGTCCTTAAATGAAATTTCACATTTGCCCAAAGCTTCCATAACTTGCTGCAACTGATTTAAGTAGTACATTTAACTACCGTAATTTCAAAACTAAAACTCGAAGATAGCTTAATAATTAAAATCGCTGCTGCCAATTCGGCAGAATTATGCTTAAATTTTTGTTAAATTGTTTATTATACTACTTTTAGTAGAGTCGAAATTAAATTATCAATAACTTTGAGAATATTTATTTTGAATTATTAAATATAATCACATCTTGCATCTAATTGTATTGCACAGTCGGATTTGGCCTCTGGGGCTACTCTCAACCGAAAACAATTAATTAATTACAAAATCGTATCGCAATTGTCTACGATACGATTTTAGAACACTTTGTAATGCTAAGTGTACAGAGGATAAAACTGAGAAAAAACTAGCCACTGCAATAGTTTAGACTACTTGCCACCAACCAAAAGCAGGACCTATAAAACGAACCGTTAACCAAACGGCAATCATTACAAAGATTCCAATCCAGGCACCGCGAGTAGTCCAGTTGACAAACTGTTCTGCTTGTTTTTTAGTTATCGGAACCCAGGGTAAAATACGAGGGGATTGACCGTAATCCTTCCCTAATGAAGCTTTACGCCGCTTTGCTTCGCCCATAATTCAGATTGAAAATTATAACCTGCGAAAATACAAGTATCGCTTTTTACACTCCCTGTTTTGGAGTAAGTTTTAATGTCTTTACTGACTATCCTATTTTACTATTTTTAATCAGATTTAAAACTTACGAATCTAAACTCTAGAAATGAGGCAGGCAAACTTTTCCTTCGTCTACACTCATAAAACAGTGATAAAACATAAAAGCCTGCACCGCTCAAGGCTTTAGCTCCTTCCCTTTGAAGCTCTACATCTGGGACTCTACTAACAAAGGATTTTTGAGCAAAGCAATATTTTATAAATAAATCTTTACGGTTCTTCAGCCTTCTGAAAAAAAATATTTTTCAATTGGCGTTGCTGTCATAATACTCAGCCAACTGTGGCGCTTTTGGGTAAATGCTGCTAGCTTTACATTTATTTACAATGTTTGTTTAAAATTATTGGTGTTGATCGCATTAAACTATCTTTTTCCAGTGGTGGTGGCAAACAAGCTGACTTTAGTATTTTTTTTCAAAAAAGTAAAATTTGCATCGTTGAAACCATTCAGAAAGTCCATGATGAGTAATTCAAAGTCTTTACAGGTAAAAGCCACAGGAATAACCCCAAAAGAAAAACAGTTGCAGTCATTTTTACAACTAATTTCCGATTTATGGTGCATCGTGGCACAAGATGGTTATTATCAACAAATTAATGCCAGTTATTGGAAAAATGTATTGGGGTGGAATGAATCGGAGTTGATGGGAAAACCGATGCTAACATTTATTCATCCGGAAGATGTAGAAGCGACATCATTTGCTTTGTCTAGGTTGACGAAAAATCAAGTTATCGAATTTAAAACACGTACACGTCATCAGGATGGAAGTTTTCGCTGGATTTCTTGGAGAATGAATAAAAATGAAAGTGGGTTAATTTACGGTATCGGTAAGGAAATTACACTTAATGATTTTGAAGATAAACTAAAATCTCAGTCATACTCAGAAGATATTGAAAATACATATGAATTTATAAATGATGCATGTCCAAAAATTGAATTAGTTAAGCATAAATTGCAGAAAATTCAGCAAAATGTCAATTTTTTAACAAGTGAACATAAGCAAAATTATCAAGTTTGTATAAAATTCAAAATAATTGATATTGAACTGTTGTATGAATTAGAAAATAAAATTAAAGATACCCTTATTTTTGAAAAAACATTGTATTCTCTTTTCAGTCATCAATTAGAAAATAAATTAGAAAGAATAATTTATAATTTACCACTAGGAATATTGTTACTTGATAGCAATTTTAAAATTATATTAGCAAATAAAATTGGTTCGGATTACTTAAATTTACTTGGAGAAATAGAGGGTAGCAATATACTCTATAAACTTGGTGGAAAAACTTTAGATAAATTAATCGATTGCGATCTAGACAAAATTATTACGAAACTGATCCCTGAAAATTGTTCTGACAAAATTTTTGAAATTATTATTCAATCGCTGCATCTCGAACCACAGCAGAATCACTGGTTGCTAACAATCCACGATATTAGTACTTCTGTTAAAGTTGATTTAGAAGTCCACAAAGCCTTAGAGAAAGAGAAAGAACTCAACATTCTCAAATCAAGCGTTATCAATACAGTTTCTCACGAATATAGAACTCCCTTAACAAATATTATTTTGGGAGTGCAATTATTAAAAAAATATCATGGCCACTTAGATAGCAAGCGTCAAATGCGTTGTTTCGAGCATATTGAAAATTCTTGTAGACATCTAATGGAATTAGTAGATAACATGTTGCTTGTCAGCAAAGCTGAGTCTGGCAAACTGGAATTGAATAGAACTTCTTTAGACTTAGTTTTATTTACTCAGCAATTATTAGAAGATTTAAAACTTGTTGCAGGTAGCGATCGCAAAATTACTTTTATTCAAGAATGCTCTTTTATCGAAGCTTATCTAGATTGTACTTTACTACGTCAAATACTAACGAATTTACTTTATAATGCTATTAAATATTCTCCTGATGGTGGAGAAATAAGCTTGCATTTAACTTACAATGATGGTGTTGCTACCTTTAAAATCAAAGATCAAGGAATTGGTATTCCCGAAGCAGATAAACAAAAGTTGTTTGAAAGTTTTCAACGCGGTAGCAATGCTGGCACAATTAGAGGTACAGGGTTAGGATTAGCAATTGTGAAAAAATGCGTAGAATTGCACGGTGGGAAAATCTGGTTTGATTCTGTTGTTGGTAATGGTACGAATTTTTATGTTAAACTCCCTTGTTAAGTTAAAATTTTCATTGTAATCCAGTTTAATCCAGTTTCATTAAAATCTCTTTGCCGATTCTTTTCTCAAAAAGTGAATCAATAATCAAATAAATAATCTAAGTAATCTCAACGAAACAGATTATTTATATATTGCACTATTTTTTTTGTATAAGTCAATTTTATTTTCTTTTTTAGCTTTTTCATTTATTTTATCTTTACTAAAAAACAATTAATTCTGAAATTTTTTAACTGATTTTTTTTACTAAAGTTTTTAATTAAAAGGTAAACAAAGGTTAATCAAGGTTAAAAAAAATAAAATATTATTTCAAAAAATGAAATATGATTTCTTAACATTAAATTTAATGGTAAATCTTGATACAACTTGATATAAATCAAGGGATCAAAAATACTTGTTTTAAAATGATTAGAAAGTATTTTCACTTAAAATGTTAATCTGATACATAGAAAAATATTTTCAATAGGTATTGGAACTATGCTGATTCAATACTGTTCATCAGGTATAGTTTTCCATGGGTTTAAAGCCACGCAGGCTTTCCTTCGTAACAGATCATACGTACAATTAAAGATGAAATATAAGGGCTTTCCCATTAATTTACGCAATAATTTGTCTCTTAACTTAAAATTACCTATCTCCATTGCTGCTTTACTTGTAGTTTCTGGTGCTTCGACAATACTACTAGCAGCAGAAGTTGATGCGAGTATTACAAAGCAAAGTACAGCTAAAACTTCGATCGCGCAAAATCCCGCAGAAAACAACATCGTTTACGTAAATGCAGAAGGTGGTACAGATGCTACTGGAGGTGGTACTACTGAAGCGGCAGCCTATAAAACCATTACTTTTGCCCTACAACAAGCACAACCCGGTACAGTAATTCAACTCGCACCCGGTACTTACAGCGTTGAAACGGGAGAACAATTTCCACTAACAATCCCACAAGGAGTAACCCTACGAGGAGATGAAGCTGGTAAAGGGCAAGCAACATTAATTATTGGTAGCGGTAGATATACTAGTCGTACTTTTGCTCGTCAAAACGTTACTATTCTTCCTCAAGATAATTCTGCGATAACTGGCGTTACCGTGACAAATCCAGAATCTCGCGGTACTGCAGTATGGGTAGAATCAACTAATCCAACAATAGCTAATAACACTTTTACTAATAACTTACGAGAAGGTGTTTTTGTAACTGGTACGGCTAATCCTAAAATTACCGGTAACATCTTTATTCAAAATAAGGGTAATGGTGTTTCCGTTGCAAAATCGGCTAAAGGAGAAATTCGCGGTAATTTATTTCAGGATACAGGATTCGGTTTAGCAATTGGTGGAAAGTCAACACCTTTAATTGTTGAAAACCAAATTTTAGAAAATGTAGATGGACTTTTTATCTCCAATTCAGCACAGCCAGTATTGCGTAAAAATGTCATTCAAAACAATACACGCGATGGTATTGTGGCAATTTCTCAAGCTCAACCCAATTTGGGTACGGCAGAAGAAGCTGGTGGTAATTTAATTCGCAATAACAAGCGTTATGACCTAAATAATGCCACTAGAAATACAATTCTGGCGATTGGTAATGATATCGATCAAAGTAAGATTCAAGGAAAAGTCGAATTCGTAGCCGCTACTGTAAATCCACTTCCTGGTGGAAGCTCAGCTTTTAAAGATGTCGCACCAAATTATTGGGCAAAAAACTATATCGAAGCTTTAGCTTCTAAAGGTGCCATCGCAGGCTTTCCCGATGGTAGTTTTAAACCCAATGAGCCGGTTACCCGCGCTCAATTTGCTGCCATTATTAATAAAGCTTTTTCGCCACAAGCTAAAAAACAAGCTATTAATTTCGGCGATGTCAGAAGCAATTTTTGGGCTTATAGTGCGATTCAAACAGCTACCAGGGGCGCTTTTCTAGCTGGTTATCCCGGCAATATTTTTAAACCTCAACAGCAAATTCCTAGAGTACAAGTTTTAGTTTCCTTGGCTAACGGTTTAGGTTTAACTGCAAATAATCAAAATGTTCTTTCGGTTTACAGCGATGCTTCCCAAATTCCCAATTGGGCAGTAGCTTCAGTTGCAGCTGCTACCGAAAAACAGCTTGTAGTTAACTATCCAACTGCTACACAATTAAGTCCAAATCGTCAAGCAACTAGAGCAGAAGTTGCTGCTTTTGTTTATCAAGCCTTAGTCAATGCAGGGCAAGCTCAAGCTGTTCCTTCACCCTATGTTGTAAAGGTTCAGTAATCAATCAGTAATCAATAATTAAAAGCGCCAAGACTAGTGTTTATAGTCTGGCGCTTGAATTTTGATGAATTTTATAAAACTTTTTATCAATTTTATAAAACTTGGGGTTTTTAAATTATTTAACCCCTTGTAAAAACAATGGATTTATTTTCAAGGTCTTTATAAGCTGACCTCGTTTGAATATTATTTAGTTTCCCAGAAATTTTCGTTTTTTTTAATTTCCTAATATTTTCTTAATTTTTTATCTCACTATATTTCGTTTAATTTATTTTTGTTAAGTTTGGTAAAATAATCAGCAAAAAAAATTTTAGAAGACAAGAAAAATAGGCGCTAAGGTTTTTCTCGATTTTGATCCCAACGCCACAGGAAAATCATTAAAGCTACTACTCCTAGTTGAAGCGCCAAAGATGGTAAACCCACCTCAAGGGAAGTATTGTGTGCTAGCAGTTTTAAAATAAAGATAAATGCCCCTATTAAGCCAGAAGCACCAAAAGCCAGATAAACAAACTTTCGCAATCCCCGATAAGGAGATGCCGCTTCAGCTTTAAGACGAGCATATTGCTCTGGATTTAATTGGCCTTTATAGGTGCTTTTTTGAGAATTTGGTTGTACCATGAAGTTCGTAATGATATAATTCGAGATTGTTTATGCCGACGTGGCTCAGTGGTAGAGCAATTGATTCGTAATCAATAGGTCGCGGGTTCAAATCCCGCCGTCGGCTTTTGTGGATTAAATGTTTTTTGCATTCACTTAATAGTTTACTTGTTTGAGGATTATACGATTACGTCCCTCCTGCTTGGCTTGGTAGAGTGCTTTATCCGCCGTCAAAATTAAATCCCTTGGGGAAGATTCAAAATTGGGAATAGTGGTTGCTACCCCCAGACTCAAAGTCACAAAATTACTAACGCCAGACTCCGAGTGTTGAATTTGTAATTCTCTAACTCCTGATTGCATTAAGGCTGCAACATGAACTGCACCAGGGGCGTGGGTATGTGGCATAATTACAGCAAATTCTTCACCACCGTACCGGGCTACCAAATCTTGATTTTTTTGTGCTGCGCTATTTAAAACAGCAGCCACCTTTTGCAAGCACAAATCTCCTGCTGGATGACCATATTTATCATTAAAACGTTTAAAAAAGTCTATATCGCATAAAATTAATGATAAGGGCTTGTCCGAACCAGCTAGATTCATCCATTGATTATTTAAATACTCATCGAACCGACGACGATTAGCCAATCCAGTCAAGCCATCCATATTAGCCAACTGTTGTAAAGCTTGGTTCGCTGCTTCTAACTGTTTATATAATTGCGCTTGTTGCAATAGCCGTCGTACCCGTTGGCGTAGTACTGCAAAATGAATCGGTTTAGTAACGTAATCGCTAGCCCCCGAAGCGAAAGCGCGATCCACCGAATCTGGATCGTCTAAGCCGGTAATCATCAGTACCGGAGTACGTTCCCATAGTTTTGAGATTATGCTGGTGCTTGCATAAGATTCAGTATCAAAGTTTGCTAAGGCTAAAGCCAAATTCTTTTTAGCAATCTCTAATAGTTCATTACAGCATGTAAAGCCGTCCATCACTGGCATTAATGCATCCAATAGAATCAAATCCGGCTTTAAAGTGATATACGCATCTAAACACTCTTGACCGTTAGTAACATCTACTACGCGATATCCTTCTAAATCCATATATTCACATAGAAGAGTTCGTATGGCTTTATCGTCATCAGCCACTAAAATTAATGGAGGTTTATTCAGAACAGAAGTTTGGCTTATGCCTGACATGAGTTGGTTTCACAAAATACTAAAGTGGTAAAGCTAAAAGTAAATGCCGATCGCAGAACAAATTAGGCAATTATCTAATTTTGATTAAATTTGATAATTATCGCGCCTTGCTCTCAAAATTTTTGACAAAGATTTTCCAGCATTTTTTCCTGCCGGTTATTTGCCGCTCTTACAAGGTGATAGAAAATTTTAAAAAGCTCTTTTGATCGGCGATTATCGTCATCAGTAAAAACTGAGCCGACAATCTTTTTTTACCAAAATAAAAGATAAAGGTAAAATATAGGAATCCGGTTTGATTTATTAAAAATCTAGATTTCTTAGAATGGGTCTGGGTTCAAATTGTGCTGTAGTATCTTGGTTTAAAATAGGGTTTTAACCTCTGTTGGAGTAAAGTAGCTATTACAACAAATATCAATATATTGTAATAAATTGGGCAGGAGGGCGGTAGTAGATATGTTAAAGTACACAGCCCAGGCACTTTCACAAAAATCTGCTCAATATTCCTACTTGAGTTACTTCTTAGTTGTAATTAACCGGGGCTATAGCAGCAATAAATATTGAAGGGAATTTAAAGGG
>DESS01000196.1:22859-40294 GCA_002361335.1 Richelia sp. UBA3308 | reverse complement strand
GTAAAAGGTAAACCTGTATTATGTTTGATAATTATCTGCCTATGTCTAGGAATCAGTCTGGTTTTTGCAAGTAAAACTTTAGGTAGATGACTGAATTGCATATCTAATTTATACATGATGTTCCCCTTAACTATATAAGTATTTACCCTGCTAACCAACGGATAGCGCAAATCTTACTAACCTATAGTTCCCAGATAATCCCTCGCAATTACAATTTTCCGTAAAAATAAAAATCTACAATTAACTGCCATTAAACAGCTATGCTCAGCCTTCTAAGTCGGGCATGGGGCATTGGGCATTGAAAAATCAATTAACAACTTAGGTTATTGGTGGTGATAGGGCAGCGTGCCCCTAGGGCATAGATTATTTTTCATTTATGGATTTTATTTCATTCTTAATTCTTAATTCTTCATTCTGACTGCCTTCTAGTGCCATTCCCAGCCACAGTTGACGAAGAGTCATATAAACAAAAAATTAAAAACCCAAAATTGATTATGTTGTGGAATGTTCTACCTTCGTTATGAAATCAACAAATGAATGTACAATGCGGGCATAGAACTATAATAAAATCTTGCCCCGAAAAAGTTCGTAAACTATGTCGGAAGATGATATTCGTGCCACTAGGCGTCAGAAAGTAGAACAACTACGAATTCTTGGGATGAATCCCTATGCTTATAGTTGGGAAGTAACCCATCATGCCAGTGACTTACAAACAAAATTTGCTGACTTAACTAACGGTGAAGAAGCTGATTTTGAAGTGGCGATCGCTGGAAGAATTATGACACGTCGTGTCATGGGTAAGTTGGCGTTTTTCACTTTGCAAGATGAAACTGGCACTATTCAGCTTTATTTAGAAAAAAAACGTATCAGTGAAAGTATGGCGGATATGGATGCCGATGCTTTCAAAAATTTGAAACAACTTACAGATATTGGCGATATTCTGGGAGCGAAAGGAACTATTAAACGCACTGAAAAGGGCGAATTATCGGTTTATGTTAAAGAATATAGTGTCTTAACCAAATCTCTGTTGCCTTTACCCGATAAATGGCATGGTTTAACTGATATTACTAAACGTTACCGTCAGCGTTATGTTGATTTGATGGTTAACCCGGAGGTAAGACAAACTTTTCGCCGTCGTGCTTTGATTACTGCTGGAATTCGCCGTTATTTAGACGAGCGCGGATTTATTGAAATTGAAACTCCGGTAATGCAAGGTGAAGCTGGAGGTGCAGATGCACGTCCATTTATCACTTACCACAATACCCTGGAAATGCAGTTGTATTTACGCATTGCCACGGAACTTCATTTGAAGCGCTTAATTGTGGGTGGATTTGAAAAAGTTTTTGAATTAGGAAGAATTTTCCGCAATGAGGGTATTTCTACCCGTCACAATCCGGAATTTACCACCATTGAACTTTACCAAGCTTACGCCGATTACAACGATATGATGAATTTGACGGAAGGTATTATTACCACCGTCAGTCAAGATGTTATCGGTACCCTGAAAATTAATTACCAAGGAACTGAAGTTGATTTAACTCCTCCTTGGCGAAGGGCAACAATGCATGATTTGGTAAAAGAATACTCAGGTTGTGATTTCAATTCTTTTCAAAGCTTTGAACAAGCGAAAACCGCCTGTAAAAATGCTGGCATTGAAGGTATAGATGATTGCCCTAACATGGGTAAATTACTGAATGAAGCCTTTGAACAAAAAGTAGAAGAAAATCTCATTCAGCCTACTTTTGTAATTGATTTCCCCGTGGAAATTTCGCCTTTAGCAAAACCCCATCGTTCTAAAGCTGGTAAGGTAGAACGATTTGAATTATATATGGTAGGAAGAGAAACAGCTAATAGCTTCTCCGAGCTTACCGATCCCATCGACCAACGTCAACGTTTAGAACAACAAGCAGCTAGAAAAGCCGCTGGGGATTTAGAAGCCCAAGGTGTTGATGAAGACTTCCTTACCGCCTTAGAATACGGAATGCCTCCTACCGGTGGTTTGGGTATTGGTATCGATCGATTGGTGATGTTACTGACTGATTCAGCAAGTATTCGGGATGTTATAGCCTTTCCACTACTTAAACCAGAAAAATCTGAGTCAGAAAATAGTACAGAATAATATTTCCAGGTGCGTTTGATATTGCCTAACGCACCGTTTTTAATTTATATTTTAATTTATATATAGTCAATGTAATCAAAAATCTAAATTAATCTAAATCTAACTTTTAGGATGCGAGGGATGTCATTTTTTGCAAGCAAAAGATATCAAAAATAGGTTAAAATATCTAATAAGAGAAGCATCTATATTAGAGCCAGATTTGGCAAGAAAATTAGATGAAATAAACCGTTGGGTAAAAGACTTAAAACCTGGTTCCCTAACTGCAAAAAAATTTGTAATTCTATTTTTAGAACAAGTAATTAGAGATGCTGAAGCTTGGCTGAGAGTTAAATCTTTACCTACCTATGAAGAACAGCAAGCTGCTTTTAATCTTCTTAAACCAAGTCTAAAATTTTGGTACGGATACCTGTTCCCAAAATGGCTTAGCGAAAAAGACTCTAAATTTTATATTTGGAGACAAAAATTAATGTCTGGCGAATTTACTGCCGAAGATAGTGATTTAATCGCGTCTGTTGTGAACAATATTCAACGTCGTGGAGGAACTGTTGTAAAAAGATATATCGCTGACCTTTCAATGGCAACTGATATAATTGTAAGTAGCAGGTATGATAAATCTCTTTGCGTTCAACTGACTAGCTTAAGTGAAGAATTTTTTCAAGAAAAATCTCACAATTGGGAATCTACATTACGTTTCTGGAAGATAGATAAAGGATTGCTATTAAGCTACAATCCAGGTGTAACTGATTTCCTGGACAGAATAGTTAATGTAACGCTGTATAACAGCGATAATCTGGAAACAGGTATTTATTTAACATTTAGTTTTTAGCAAACTTTGTCAGAGGATGTTTGTCAAGTATCTCGTGGTTAAAACCGCTACTACACAGAGTAAATCTACTGAAAGTGGACTAATAAATTTTAAACCCGTGCAAACGGGTACTGGCTTGTGTAGATAAGCTATTGCCTTGCTCTGGTTTCCCCCGTTGTAGCAAAGGTTGTCCAGTTTCAACCGCCAGATAAAGTATTAAATTTAACCTGGTCTCCATCCTCTAAGGCAATATTTTTTTAATAGTTTGAGTCATAATGATTAAAGAAATGTCAACCGAAACTCAGAAGAAATTAGATAAGTTTATAGAATCAGTAGAAGCGGCTCAAAAATTACAAAATGATATAGTTAAATATGGATTAGAAGCAGCATATTTGTATGCTGAAGATGTAGATGGAGATTGGTTGGAAAAGTGGGATGAAGATGAAACTGCACAAACAAATTTTTTGAATTCGGTGACTAACTTTTTAGAAAGTGATGATTGGGTAGCTGTAGGAGTACGAAAGCAATTGCAAGGCAAATCACTAGAAGAAATTGCGACTCAGTTAGAAGATTGTCTGAGGATTTCTAAAGAGGAAAATCGAGTATTTGCGATTAAAACCGTTTTAGTAGAAAGCGCGAGTTTGGAAAAAATTAGTTGCAGTTTTGATTCGGAAAACGATACCGTTGATTTATTAGATTTAGCAGAACAATTGGTAAAGAGGTTAGAAAGGATTTTTGAAATCAGTCAGTAAGTAGGTCGGCATGGAAAATTATAGTTGAGAAAAGGCTGTCATGCTGTCATGCAATAGTTACAAGGGTTTCAGTTTAATTTACTTTTCTTAACATAGTAATATTTTTTTACGCCGACTTACTTAAATGTTTGATATTTATCTATGAATTTATGAATTTATGAATTTTACAGCTTTTGATATTGGACAGACTATTTTTACTAAGAGAATGTAAGGATGCGTCATAAATAAAACTCGTAAACTTTTAGATCAGCCATTATCCACGCCACTTCCTACAACCGAGGGAAGGGCGGATAATTCCAGATAATAGTTAAAGAATACTTATTAAACATCCTCTAAATCCACGCCACTTGCTACAACGGAGTTCTGCTCCGCAACGCAGTGGCTCCCCTTAAAAAAGGGGACTTTAACTCAAATATATCGGTAGAATTTGCCACCGTTTAGTGGTGTTTAATACGCCCCACACAACCCGGAAATGGGTTAGGCATCATACCTGATCCCAATTCTAGCCGAATTCCCCCCTTCCGCTCAAACCTTCATTTTAAAGGTTATAACTCCTAACTCCAGTGGTACTAAATCATAACTTAAATCAGTTTGCGACCTCAGCCATTTCAACAATACGCCCTTCATAATCTTTGAGCAAAAAATTCAATGGCTTGCGACTGCGAATTTTAAATTTTAAACCCCGGGTTTCAACTCGTAGTAAAATCATTTCCAGACATTCACGGTCAAAGCATACATGACGCTGCTGGTTTTTATTACCTAAACTAGCTCCTGAAATAACGTGCAACTGAGTATTTTTCTTCAGTTGGTACCAAAGTCCCTCAGTAGCATTAGGCATTCTGTTTGAATAGGTGGGGCTACTACCTAAGTAAAGCGGATCTACTCCCGTTGCGCCTATTGTTTGTTCATAATTGTAATAATAGTGCAAAGGTACTTCTGCTGTTGGTAAATCCAACAGCCCTTCATATAAGTCTCGGGCAATTTCTAAATCCGACACCATAATTGTATGTACCTTGGGAGCGCTAGTCAGAAACATCCACATTGCACCAGCATAAGCAGCTAGTAGCATCACCATAATGCCCTGTGTGGAGAATAAGCTATCCAAAGGCAAAAAAGAACCTAAAGTAGTCGGAGTAAACAAATAAGGTGTCACGTTAGCTGGTATAACCATGAACAGATTAATAAATATATAAGAAAGTTGTTTTTGAGTAAATTTAACTAGGACTTAAATAAATAGTCGTATTTCTAGTTTAGAAAAACTTTTAATCAAGCTGTTAATCCTAAATATATCAACACAAAAATCGGTTGGCGATTAACGAAAAATATATATTCCGTAATATATTCTAGCAACATAGACTGAAAAAGACTGTGCAAATTCCCCATTTCCCAGAATCCAATCACCCCTTAGTGAAATCACTGTTCCATCACAGCGATCAGGAATTAATCACTTTATTTGGACAACATCCAGAGGCTGGAAGGTATTTTACGGCCATTTTTTGCCGATACAGTCCAATTGTCTACACTTTGATTATGCATTCAGCGCGATCGCCAGTACAAGCGGATTATTTATTTGCTATGACTTGGCGACATATTTACTATCAAGTAGGGGGAGTAAACTTAGAAAGTGGAGATCCGAATGCGCCAGCTTTGACTTTGCAAAACTGGCTGATTAATATGACTGCTTACTGTATTAACGAAACGGAATTACCCCCTACGGAAAGTATTCATTATTCTCTGAAGACAACTTCTCCGCCCCTGTGGTGTTATGTAGAACAAGCATTAGATCAATTACCACCAATGTTAAGATTGATGGTTTTAATGGCTCAAACCTTCCACTGGAGTGAAACCAGAATTGCTGCTTATTTACAAGCTGAGGGAGAAGCAATTTCTCCAAGCGAAGTAGCAAATTTTCTTCAAGAAGGTTATCGTATGCTAGAAGAAAAATTACCAGCAGATATCCGTGCTATATATTTGGGTGAAAATTTTCTCCAACCTGTTTCTGCGTAATAACGCGGTTGTTTATGGATTCATGCTGATAAATATTTGATTTTTTGTAAATCCTTTTAGTTAAAATCTATTTTTTTTGGGGAATTTATATGAAACAGCCCAATCTTCTAGCGCCAGTCAAATTCCAACCATCACTATCCGATAATATTGGGCGGCGGCGAAATAAGTTTTATAATGCTTTTTGGCTTTTATTCTTTAGTTTTCTTTTAAGTCCTATCGCTGCAAATGCTACCGACATTACCGAACAACTGCATTATCCGGCGATAGATAGAAAAGTATTATTGCGATCGAGAGATGAAGCTGATAGTTTGCTGCGTTTGGGGGAAAGACAAAATATCGAAGGAAATCCCCACAAAGCAGTTAAGTCTTTGAGAAGGGCATTAGAAATTTATCACTCAATCGGGGATTTAAATGCCCTTGGTTTAACCTACGAATTTTTGGGTAAAGCTTTCGTAGAATTAAACCAGTATAAAAAAGCCGAAGATGCCATTAGAAAACGTTTGGCGATCGCTCGAGATACCAAAGATTTTCAAAGTCAGATTTTTGCAATGAATAATGTCGGTACTTTATTACTACAAAAAGGCAAATTTAGAGCGGCTTCCCAAACTTTTGAACAAGCTTTGAAAATAGCTCGAAACCTTAACAGCAGCGAAGGTTACGGAATATCTTTAAGTAATTTGGGATTAGCATCAGCAAGATTAGGAGATTATAACAAAGCAGTTAAACTATATAAAAATGCTTTGAATTACCGACGAAAAACCGGCGATCCCATCGGTGAAGCGAATACTTTAAATAATTTAGGTGAAGCCTACAGGGTAGTTGGTAGCTATGAGGAAATAATTGCTACCTATGGAAAAGCATTACGACTTGCCAAAACTGCAAGGGACAATCTTAATCAATTACGAGCAATCGATGGGTTAGTTGCTGCTCATAGTTCGGTAGGACGCTACAATCGTACTTTTGAATTATTAGAGAAACGTTTAGCGATCGCAACAGATTTAGGAAACTCTCGTGAAGAATTAAAATCCTTTGAATCCTACGCGAGACTGTATGAAAAGCTTGGTAAATATTCCACTGCTCGTAACTTTTATCAAAGAGCAATTATTATAGCACAAAGACTTGAGGATAGTACAAAAGAAGTTTTATTGCGCGATCGAGTTATTCAAATGTTGAAAAAATAGTTTATTTCGGTATTGGGGATGGGGCATTGGGCATGGGGCATTGGGCATTGGGCATGGAAGCATGATTAAAACTTGCAAACTTTTAGATCCCCCCTAAATCCCCTTTAAAAATGGGGGACTTTAGGGCGTGTTTTCAAAGTAGTCCTCACCCTTATAGGGTGAGGCTATACCTACAAAGTCCGCCGTGGCAGCGGACTATGAAAAAGCTGGGTAGCTCCAGGCTTTAGCCTGAGAGCGGTTGAGGTTTGAAAACACGCCCTAACCCCCCAATACATCGGGGGGAAGGGGGGATCATCCGAGAATTACCTTAAAAAGGATACTTATTAAACATCCTCTAAGATTAAGCTGCTTGCCACAATTGACGAATTTGATCGGGTAAAAACTCCCCAATTTCCTTAACTCGTTCTTGAGATAATTCGTCTTTAGTTGCGGAAAATACGGCTTTAACTACCATTTTTTCATCTACATCTTTTTGTAAACCACCTTCTTGTCGAATTCGGAATAAGAAAGTGTCAGATTCAATTTTTAGAGGTGGACGAACTTTACTTAAGAAAGCCACAATCGGATTAGTGTCTTTCCACAAATCGGCGATTTCATTTTGCAAAGCCTTATCCTTAGTGGGTTCTGCTGGTTCGTGCAATTCTTGGGAAACCCGTTCGGATGCTTCGGTAGTCATCATATCCCGCATGGTACGGAATACCACTTCACTTATATCTCTAGCATCGAAAATATCATTTAAACTGCCCTTAAGCATTACCTTTTCTAAGAAGGGCATATCTTTAGTAGCTATAGGAATAGCTGCTGCTTTGTTTAAATCTTGGGGGGGATTGTTATCCATTTTTTCTAGTAACTTTTGTCCTTTTTCAGTTAATTTTGCCTCTTCAAATTTAATTATATGGGGAAGAGGACCATTTTCAGTACCGTAAGTATTTGCAAGTCTAGCGTCAACTTGATCTGGATTAATTACGCTAGGAACATCTTCTTGATTTGCCTATGGGTTACCCGAAAATTTGGCCTTAATATACTGCTTTTGATTCAGGTAATCTAAATGTTAATTCTCTACGAGTAGAGTCAGTTTCATTGAAACTTACTTCGTGCATTCCTTCACCGCTGCCTTTAATTTTTTTGAGTATAATATAGGCAACATATTATCTTAAATTAATAGGCATTTAATCCTCGTGAAATCTTTATTTTTATTCATGTTTAGCTGAAGAAAGTATCGATATAACTTAACTAGCAACTTGTAGAAATGCTACAAAAATTTTTAAATAACTAATAGTTGATAATTAATACAAAAAAAGAGTTAATAAAAATTTCTTGCATCTGCTAGACAGCCTTTGCTTTTTGATTTCAAACTGCTAATTTCAAACTGCTAATAATTGAAAGATAAGTTATATTCTTCAAGCTTCATAAACAAC
Source organism: Richelia sp. UBA3308 (assembly GCA_002361335.1). Lineage (GTDB taxonomy): Bacteria > Cyanobacteriota > Cyanobacteriia > Cyanobacteriales > Nostocaceae > Rivularia. The sequence goes on along the minus strand of DESS01000196.1, from coordinate 32,012 downwards.
ATTAGTAGGTAAAGTTACTCATTAACATCTATCACTAGAAGCAACTCGCATCTGTCACCCGAAACATTTTTACTGCAAATAATTAAGACTCAAGAATAATTGGCAAAGTGACAGTAACTGTTGTACCTTTACCAACAGTGCTTTCTATTTGTACTTGTCCATGATGATTTTCAATAATTGCCTGACAGATAGCTAGCCCCAAACCGGAACCAACAGTATTCTTAGTAAAATTATTTGCTGTTCCATGGCTGCGTGCTGGATCTACTCGGTAAAAACGGTCAAATAAACGCGGTATCGCTTCAGATGGAATACCAATACCGTTATCGCTTACCTTTACTCGCAGCGCTCTAGCATTTACAATTTCCACACCCAGCAATTCAACTTCCACTCTGCCGTTTTCTTGGGAATAGCGTAAAGCATTACCAATCAAATTAGTAAATAAACGTACCAATTGTTCCCAATTACCCATCAAAGTAAACCAATCATCAAGCAATTGGGGATTAGCTTCAATTTCGGGAGAATCAATCAAATTCAACGAAAGGGTAATATTTTTTTCCGCAGCAAACAGTTGTTGTTCTTCCACAACTTCCATTAATAAAGCATCTAAAGGACAACAAGAAAACTTGTAGGCGCTAATCCCGCTATCTTGACGTGCTAAAAAGAGTAAATCGTTAACTAACTTACCAAGGCGCTGAGTTAATTTTTCTACTACCTTTAACTGTTGTTGATAATGTTCTACATTAACCCCTTGGGTTTGAGTTACTTCCAACTCATCCAAAGCAACTTGTACATTAGTTTGAATTAAAGCGATGGGGCTTCTAAGTTCGTGAGAAGCATCAGCAGTAAACTGCTTGAGGTGTTGATAAGACTCCCGTACAGGTTGCATTGCCTTACCAGAAAGAAACCAGCCACTTGCACCAACAGAAACTAGCATCAAACTAATACCCAAAGCCAAATCAAAAATTAACTGACGACTAGGTTTTGTCACTTCAAACCAAGGATGACTTACCCGCAAATATCCTAAAACTTGTCGTCCAACTTCTATTCTCTCAGTAACCTGCCGCAACAGTATCGGAGAATTTAAAGAAACATCCCCTTGTCTCCTTGTCCCCTTGTCTCCTTGTCCCCTTGTCTCCTTGTCTCCTTGTCCCCCCATCTTCCCATCCCCTCCAACCACACGCACAGTTTCACCCATACGGTTAGGATGAATGGGAATATTTAACGGTTCAGACAAAGTTGACCAAAGTAATTCACCAGTAGGACTAAACCATTCTAAATCAATGCGATCGTCATCACGGGTATCAGCATTATCACGGAAACTTGCTTCCACATTAACCCAAAATTGAGTCCCCTTGGAGTTTACAGCTTCAATAACTAACGAGGGTTCTACAACTTCCACCACATGATTCAAAGTATCGTCAATTCGCTCAATTAAAGTATTGCGTACATATAAATACACTCCACTCGCAAACAGTAGTAATAACAGAGCCGTCACGGCAGTATACCAAATAGCAAGACGGCGACGAGTAGCTTGAAACATATATCAAGGTTAAAGGTTAATAAGTAGGGCAGCGTTGAAAATAGTAATGCCAGACAAGTGATGGGGTGATGGGGTGAATAGGGAATAGTGAGTAGTGAGATCGATCAAGCCTTGCAGATAAATGAGATATAATATCAAATTTTAAAACTCTTGTGGTACGGGCATCCCTGCCCGTCCAAATGTACCATTAAAGGATGAAATATGCTGTAGTTGTAAGAAATAAATTCCTAACTTTTAAGTCATATCTTGCAATTTACAGGTAAATACTTCAAAAATATAACTCCCGCTCTCCTCACTACTCACTACTCACTCCTAATCACTGTAAGTGTAATAGTTAAATTACTTTTTAGATTCGCCTAAGTGTAAATACTTGTAATCATTATTATTTTTCGCTGCGTAATTCCATATTCTCACTGAAGTTCAATTAAATGAGTACAGGTTACATTCTTGATGTAAACCTGTTACGAAGCAATGAACAAAATTAAATGAAGATTCTATCAACAACAATTGGTTATATAGCGTCAAATTTTAATAGCTTTGTTGATTGACGACAAAACAAAACAATCAAAATGTATGGGAGTTAAGGAAAGTGAGTTTTCAAAAAGCGTTCGTAGACTATTATGGCAAGTTTTGTTTCATCTTCGTATTCAGGTAATAGGATATTCGATATTCTATATATCCCGGTCCAGTATTTAGTTTCATTGCCATTATTTATAGACCGAACTTTGACCAGACTCGGTTAATACAATCAACACTTTTCGCAATTCCTATAAGTTCTAGTTCTATGACAGAAGCGACAAAATTAGTTTAGTTATAAATAAGAAATTCATGGGCATTATATTGTAAGAATAATGCTAATTAAAGGATTTAATTTAAAGGATTTAATAAATCTCGTTTATGAACTGTCGCATCAAAAGTTTTTAACTGATCTAAACGAGATAAAAGTGAGAGATTTACAATTAATTGTAAAGGAGGTGATGTAACAAAAAAAATCAAAAAGTATAAAAGTAAAAAAATCATTGATTTCATAGTTTTCATAACCAAATTTCGTTTTGCCTTACTCTCGGGGTTACCAGGAAATTTCTATCAAACCGCTTAGTTAAAGTATGAAGTTAAAATCATGAGTTGAAATACCGATCAATAAAAAATACTTTACCGGAATATTGGCTCCATAAAGAAATTCAGGTGTGTGTATTTTTATATTTCTGATAACTTGATTTAACTTGATTCTAAAGGTTTTATTTTTCATCCCTTCAGCAAACTGATTTGGATCGGTCAGAAAAAGAGAGTTAATCAAACAAACAACATTTACCTTATTAGCACCACAGGGAGAATTTACATGAATAAGAAAATTTTAGGTCTTTTAGCTGCAAGTACAGCAGTAGTTGGTAACACTATCTTTGCTACACCGGCTCGCGCAGTAACCCAAGATGTAAACGTTCGAGTAACTGTAGATGAAGTACTTTTTTTAAAGACTTTCGACACTGTTGATTTACGGGTTACTCAAGGAGACTTAGGTGGTGCAGCAGAATCTACTACAGAAGGCACCACAAACGGTACAAATCAGCTAAATTTATCAGGTGTTACAGTAGGCCAGGAATCTACGAGTACAGAAGTAATCAAAGATGTAAATGAGCTATATGCTGTTTACGGAAATGCCGAGCCTGAGGATATCAATGTCAGAATTACAGTTGATCCTACAGCAAACGAACTTACACACGACACTGATGAAGACTTCACTGCAGTGATGACAGTTGAAAGTGACGCTTTTAATACTGAAGCGCGTACCGTTAACGACGATCTTGATATCGAAGGTGATGAGCCTTTAGCAATTGGAGGAGCTCAACTGAAATTTGAATTTAGAGACGATGGCGATCCAAGCGCACCTAAAGCAGGTCTTTACACCGGAGGTAAAGTTGTAGTAGAGGCGATTTCAATTGGTGACTTCTCTAATACTAATCCATTATAATCAACTTCAATTTTGATAATTCCTGGTGCAGGCAAAATGCCTGCTTCCAGTTTCTAGGGATGGAATTATCCAGAATCAAAATTTGGGAATTTTAGATTTTAGAGTTTAGATTTTAAGATTATCCCCATAGATAAATAAGCGGGGCTTGTTTTTAATTCAAAATTGTAAATCTAAAATGACTAAATTCAACGGTCAAGAATAACGGTCAATAATTAAAAAAACTAACAAAAAAAACTGACAACTGACAAAAATATATTAGCCCCATTCATATCAGAATTAATACAATGAGCAGCCAAGGCAAATTTCGCTCCTGCTTGGCTATAGTTGTGGCACTTTTTGGTTTACCACAGCCACTAGTTTTCGCACAAACCACGGAACTTAATCAAATTTCAACTGAGAATTCACCCCAATTAGCAAATATTGGAGCAAACGACTTTTTTCCTAATGGACAACAAAGCAGCACGGTAGAAAATTCTCAGGGTTTCTATACTCCTTTGTCATTTAATAGCAACACAACTCGTACCGTCACATGGGAAATGCGAGTTAGTAAAAATGATTTAAAGCAGCCTTTAGAAATTGAATACCAACTGATAGATGACAAAAACAGACCCAATCAACTATTTAAAGATGTATCAGGTCCAGATCCTGTGCTTCCTGTTACCAACATAATACGTCTGGAAGACCAAGAAGTAGTTGAAGAAGATTGTACTTCCGAAACAGAAGGTGAATGCGAGACAGTCTTAGTTAAAGGAGCAGCTGAATTAATTATCAATATTTCCCAATTTAGACAAGCTGGTGAATATACAGGCAAGTTATCGGTATGCGTTAAAAATAACAACGATCAGTGTATTTAAGCGCGATTAATTATTGCCAAATTTGAGTTAATACAGCCTTAGTTTTATATTTGGTGAATTTTTGTTTTGAGTGTGAGGAAGTTAAAAGTGCAACTATTCAGAAAAACTACAGCGATCGCCCTAAGTTTAATTGGTGCTTTAGCTTTGGGAAACAACAGTGCTGATGCGATTCATATTGGTGTAAGCCCACCTGAGATTGAAGTCAAGATAGAAGATAAATCTCGCTCTAAAACCATTAAAATTGGAAATTTTGATAAAAAACCCGTGAAAATGAGGGCTTTTGTTCGCTCTTGGACCCTCAATAAAAATGGTAAGTTTAAATTAGTAAAGTCTACCGAGCAAACCTTAGATAATTGGATTGTTTTTACTCCTTCACAATTTACTATTCCCCCTGGTGGTAGCCAAACTATACGCTTTGCGATTCGTCCAAAAGTTCAGCCCAATCCAGGGGAACATAGAGCCATACTTTACCTCGAAGAAGTTCCAACTGAAGGTAGTAGAAATTCAAAAGCTGTTACTACTGTCGGACGTTTGGGTGTTGCGATTTACGGATATGCAGGAGATGTCAAAAAAGTTGGCGTTATCAACTCTGTAAATGTGAATTCTAAACCAAATGGTGTTAAGGCTGTTTTTGACGTTTCTAGCAAAGGAAATGCCCACGTACAGATGAAGGGACAGTATACAATTTGGCCTGCTGCTAAATATCCCGGAGCAAAAGCAACCCAACCTTTGGAAAAATCGGGAAATCAGCCTATCAAACTACCAGATAATATATTACACGTAGGAAGGTTGAAATTATCTCCTGTATTAGCTGATACACGTCGTCAGATAGTATTACCCATCAGAAAGAAATTACCACCAGGTGAGTATGTTCTAGATATTAACGCCGATTTGGGAGGAGTACCAGTTGATAAAGGTATTCCTTTCATTGTACCTGGTGCTAGGAGTGTTCCTAAGTCTGGAAAGTCGCCTGTAAGTTCTTTAACTAAATAGTTCTTAGGGTGAGTTGTTTCAAGAACATTTCATAATTTAACAAATATCTGTAGTAGTAGCCTGATGACTCTCTTAATAGGAATTCTAGCGAGCAGATAATTTTTCTAGCGGACAGATATTTTTAATTGTTGCGGGCAAGATGCCCGCACTACAAATATTTTTGGATTTTCATAAACTATTTTTTTACACCTCTAAAGAGTTTTTTTTTGATTTTTTTTGATTTTGTTTTAAATTCTTTATTCTTTATCTTCTGATTTTTCATATAACTAATACTACAATTCATGGCTCACAGCCGATATCAGGCGAAATGTTAATAACTTTGTGTCAAGTATGCTCTACCTAGCTTTACTATCTACACCTCCAGTAATTGTCAGTACATTAACTCCACCATCCGCAATTACAAATAGTGATTGTGAATTGCTACAACTGAAGTCGGAAAAATCTGAGCTTGTAAACAAGTTACTAGGTAAAATGCTGGCTAATTCTGTTTCAACAAAAGCTTGTCATAGGGAAACTAAAAATTCAGAAATTACTCAAGTTGATCGGCAAAAAAGTAAGCAACTTAAAGATTTTGCATCAGTCGCTCCCCTACCAAATCCGGTAAAAGATAATTCAGCTTTAACCAATAGTTTAGGCGCTCAAAAGCAAACAGCGATCGATAATATCATTTCCCCAACTGTGGTTGAAAAAGCCACCAAACAAAAGAAATCGGATATTAAAAGTAAGCTTGTTGATAAAAATACCATAGGGAAAATTCTGGCAACAGTACAGGAATTAATTAACGTTTCTTTATACGCCTCAATCAATAATACTATTGGTGATACTGTCGAACCAAAAATTCCAAATTCTCAAAAAGAAGCTGCTCCTGTTTCTAATTCAGAATCAACAACCAAAAAGCAAAATTTAGAAGTAAATAACAGTAATGCTGATAATCAAAAAATTGCCGCTAATATCAATAAAAATACAGCAAAGATTCTGGCGGTTGTTCAGGAATTAATTAGCGCTACTATATCAGCTTCTTTATATAATACAATTAAGGATACTCTTAAAACTGATATTCAAAATTCTGGAGAAATAGCTCTTAACAATCCCCCAAAGAATAAAACAGAAAATAATAAGAAGCAACCAAGAGAAAATCAAAAAAAGAATTCTCTGCGTAATTCCTTAATCAATAAACTGCGCGGTAAAAATTCCATAAGACTCGCACAAATACCTGGTGAACCTTTTCTCGTTGGTGTTACGATCAACGGTCGAGAAGTTGGTATTATAGATATTATTGAAGAAAATAATACTCTGTTAATTCCTTTGGAAGTTTTTGGGGAAATTGCGGGATTTTCTGTAAACAAAATTAAGAACGGTCTCGAAGCTAAAACTCCTTTAGGAACAGTAAAATTTTCACCAAATGTATTAAAACAAATTAATGGTTTAACCTACGTTAGTAAAGAAATACTGCAACAAAAATTAGATATCAAATTAGAATTAAACACCGCTGATTTAACCTTACTGACTGACTTACCTTGGCGTGGAGGTACCAGACAAACTCGAACTAACGCCGAATTAAAACCTGATTTTCTTGCACCTGGTACCGGACTTTCCAGTTTACGACAAGAATTAAATATAACTAGCCGTAGTGGAGACACAAACTTACGTAGTTCTACACTTTTAGGTGGAAGACTATTTGGAGGTACTTGGCGTTTACGCCTCAATAATACCTTTGAAAATGAGCCAAATCTCAGCGAATATTTTTTCTATAGACGTAGTAATCAATTTCGCTATCAAATAGGTCGTCAAAGAGTCGGTTTACACCCTCTATTAAATGGACTCGAACTAACAGGATTACAATTAGGTTATAGCAATTTACCTGTGAAAAGTTTTGGCTCAAGTTCTGGCGCTAGCGAAATTTTACCCAGACGTTCAAGACCAGTTCAAACATTTCGCGGTCAGGTTCCTCCGGCAAGTGTTGTTCAGTTAAGAATTGGCGGTGCTGCCGTAGCCCAACAACAGGTTGGATTTAATGGAATATACGAATTTATTGATGTTAGATTGCCCGTGGGACAAAGTAATGAAGTAGAAATTTTAGTTTTCGATCGCAATAATTTACGTTCTCCCATTGATATTCGTACTATCAGAATCAGTTCATCGGATTTATTATTACCTCCAGGTGGAAACGTACAACTCGGTGGATTAGGTTTTAGCGGCAACTTGATTCAGGATAATGTATTTAGCGATGACGATTCCGATGATGAAGATCAACTTGTTGGTTTCTATCAATTGCGTCAAGGACTTTCAAATAATTTAACTTTTGAAAGTTCATTACAAGCCGTTCCTGATTCTTTTCAGGGACAAGCAGGTTTAATTTGGCGCTTAGCAAATCCCGTAATTTTATCAGCAAGTGTGGGCAATTCTTTTGATAAAGTAGGTTATTCTGCCAATTTAGATGTAGAGTTAGAAAAATTAGAAATAAATGCCAATTCCCAATCTTTACCACAGGGATATAGAACTGGTAAAGACACTAGTCCCGAACGCATCAATCATAGTTTAGAATTCAAATATCGTTTTAGTAATAAACTAAATTTGGGCTTAATTGCTCGCAGTCGTGAAGATAATACTGATTCTGATAACTATATTTTGCCAACTTTTTCTGCCCGCCCTTTTTCTAATCTCTCTTTAACCGGAAGACCTGATATTTTTGGAAGGTATTTATTCAATGCTTTTTTTAAACCAAATCGAGCCACAAGATTATCTTTAAATACTTTTGGTGATTCCTACAACTCTGATTTGAGATATAATCTTAACCGTAATAATCAGCTATTTTTTGGAACTGAATTCGGCGGCGATGAAGATCCTCGTTACTCACTAGGTTTTGGTCACAATGCTTCAAGCCTCAACAAATTAAGCTGGAATGTAGGATTAGCCCTTAGTGATGGAGATATCGGGCCGACTGCAGGGGCAAGTATGCAAGTACTACCCGGTCTATTTGCTAGACTTACTTATCAAGCCATACCCACTAGAACCTCCAGTTTCAGCGGATTGGATGACGGACGACTTAGTCTATCACTAACATCAGATATGTCTCTTGCTGGCGGTAAATTCACTCCAGCTAGATATAGCGGCATCAGCAAGGAACGGGGGGCAATTTCCGGCAAACTAGCGGTGAAAGGAGGAAGTAAAGGCTTTGATTTAGGCGATTCTATTGTCCGTATTTATGATACTCTTAACAAAAATGTTGGTTCCACTAGAACAGACTCTAAGGGTAATTTCTTTGTCGGTAATTTACCAGAAGGGGTTTATGTAGTTGAACTCGAACCCGAACAATTACCCATCGAACTGGCAGTATCTAAAACTAGTTTAGTTGCCGAGGTTGCTCCTTCTGGGGTAACTCGCGTAGATTTTCCCGTAAGGGCTGAATATGGGGTTGCAGGAAAGGTAACCGATGTATCCGGTCAACCTCTCACACAAGTGCGTATAGAATTAATTAATAATGCTGGCGCACGAGTATTATCTGGTACAACAGACCAATTTGGTCTTTATCGTCTTGATGGAGTTCCTGTTGGTAAATATACCTTGCGTGTTTCTCCTGCAGATGAGTTAAATTCCAAGAATAGTCTTCCTAAACGACAAATCGAAATTAATAATCAGTTCGTTTATAACCAAAATTTACAGTTACCAGTTTCTGCTGCAGCTAAGAACAAAGATAAAAAGCAGTAAGTATACCTCCGTAGGGGCCATCCTGCCGTACCACAAGAAATATAGCGGTTTTCATCCTTAGTCCAATACAATGCCCTCAACCTCACCCC
>DESS01000196.1:3626-22805 GCA_002361335.1 Richelia sp. UBA3308 | reverse complement strand
AGCATCGGAGAGGGGAAGGGAGTAGTTTCGTTTATTCCACTTAACCAAAAAGTGCTATATTACTTTTATTCACTACTTATGCGATCGTCACAAGACACGGGTGGTGCCGTACCTCATTGGTTTATTTTTCGTTTTAAATGGATGGAAGTGTCACGCACCCTACAAGAAAAATATGCCAGCTGCGTAAGTCCTAATATTAAAAAACAATTAATTTTGATGTATTAAATTAAAGTTATGCTTGACGCTTACTTAGGTAAAATATCGGAGTAAAAAGGCAAATGTTGCTACTCTAAATTTTATTTTATACTTATGTGTCTTTCTTTGATAGCGAAGAAAGTTCTAGCACCAAGTTACTAAAGTATCTGTTGAGAGTGAATTTGGCCTTGCTATACTACTCAATTTATCAGCAATAATGGCAAACTTTGAACTACAAATTCTGCACGCAGCAGATCAAGAAGCTGGAATTCCTGCCCTTGACGATGCACCCCGCTTCAGTGCTGTGTTGGATGCTTTGAAGAATGAAGACGCGGATAATGACGGTAGTGCTGATTATGAGAATACTGTAATTATCTCTTCCGGTGATGCTTACATTCCCGGTATTTTCTTAGATGCATCTGCCGATCCAACATTAGCTCCTTTGTTGGGTAAAGAAGGTAGAGGTCGTTCTGATATTATCATTCAAAACGAACTTGGGTTTGAAGCAATTGCTTTTGGAAACCACGAGTTTGACTTTGGTACTGAATTTGTTGCTTCTGTAATTGATCCATCAGGAGCATATGTTGGTACAAATTTCCCATACCTCAGTTCCAATCTTGACTTCACCACTGATGCTAATTTAGCTCCTTTGGTAACCCCTGACGGACAAGAAGCTAGCACGATTCCCGGTAAAATTGCTGGTAATACAATCATCACAGTTAACGGTGAGAAAATTGGTATTGTCGGTGCAACTACTCCAACTTTAGATACCATTTCCTCTCCTGGTGATATTCTAATTAAACCAGCGGATTCCAATGATATTGATGCATTAGCTGCCGAAATTCAAGTTTCAGTTGACAGCTTGTTAGCAGACAACCCCGATATCAACAAAGTTGTTTTGCTAGCTCACATGCAACAAATCGCTATTGAAGAAGAATTGGCTACTAAGCTGAAAAATGTTGATATCATCATGGCTGGTGGTTCTAACACTCTCTTAAGTGATTCTACCGATCGTTTAAGAGATGGCGATACTAATGAAGGTCCTTATCCCATTCTCAAAACCGATGCTGATGGTAAGCCAGTTGCTGTTATCAATACCGATGGTAACTACAAATACGTAGGTCGTTTGGTCGTTGAATTTGATGAAAATGGGGAAATCATCACCGATAGCATCGACCCCAACGTCAGCGGTGCTTACGCTACAGACGATGCTGGTGTGGCAGCAGTTAACGGTACTCCCGACCCCGAAATTGTGGCAATTACCGACGGTTTGCGTAATGTAATTACTGAATTAGAAAGTAACTTCTTTGGCGTAACCGATACATTTCTCAACGGCACTAGAAGTAGCGTTCGTAGCCAAGAAACCAACTTGGGTAACTTAGCTACCGATGCTAACTTGGCTGCTGCAAAAGCTGTTGATGATTCCGTGGTAATCGCCATTGGAATCGGTGGCAGTATTCGCGACAATATCGGTAGAGTATTTACACCTGCCGGTGCAACCGAACCTGAATTTCTACCTCCAGCAGCTAATGAATTAGCAGGTAAGCCAGAAGGCGGTATTTCTGAGCTTGATATCAAAAATTCCCTTCGTTTCAACAATGGTTTAACTTTGTTAACTGTAACTGCTGAGGAATTACTGGCAATTATCGAACATGGTGTAGCAGGAACTGGAGACGGTGCAACACCCGGAGCGTTTCCTCAAATCAGTGGTTTAAAATTCAGCTTCGATGAGGATAGAAGGGCAAATAACAAAGTACAATCCTTAGCTGTTGTCGATGAAGACGGTGCCGTTATCGATGTAATCGCCAAAGACGGAGAATTGGCAGGCGATGCCAGCCGTACCTTCCGTGTTGTTACTTTAAGCTTCCTTGCAGCAGGTGGCGACGGTTATCCCTTCCCCGATCGCGATGTGGTACAGTTAATTGAACCTGAAGATGCTCCACGCACTGGTGAAGCTACTTTTGCTGCTGACGGTTCCGAACAAGATGCTTTCGCAGAGTTTTTAGCAGCAAATTTCTCTGAAGCAAACCCCTTCAATACAGAAGATGTTCCACCCGCGGAAGATATGCGGATTCAAAATCTTAATTTCCGTGAAGATACTGTATTGGATAATGCCACAACAGATAATAAAACTGTTTCCGATAGTGATGATGACTTGTTGATCGCTGGTGACAATATAGAGCTTGATAATAACATTTTATTTACTGGTCCTGGTGCAGACGAAATTGATTTAATTGGTGGAAGTAATAATCGCGTTAATGCTGGTAGTGGCAACGATATTATCTTTGTAAGTAGGAAAGATAGAGTATTCGGTGCTGCTGGAGATGATGAATTTGATGCTACCGACAGCATGAGTAGAAACCGCATGTCTGGTGGTATGGGTAATGATATTTTCTACCTGGGAATGAGCGATCGCGCTAATGGTGGAGCGGGTGAGGATCAATTCTTTGTACAATCCGGTGGCAATAATATTTTATCTGGTGGCGAAGGTGCCGATCAATTCTGGATTATTAATGGGGAAATTCCCTCAGATGCTAATACAATCCTTGATTTCGAGATTGGTATTGATGTAATTGGGATCTCAGGTAATTCGGGTATTGATGCTGCTTCTTTAGTAGTTAAGGAAATCGATGGTAACACTGAAATTGCTTTTGGCGATCGAACATTAGCGATACTTAATGGTGTCACTGGTTTTGATGTCAACACTAATGTTGTTTTTTAATAATTTTCAACAGCAAATTTGAGACCAATAAATGAGTAATTATTTACACCTAGTAACCGGGTGGTTGACTGGGTGTTTTCTTATATAGATAGTTAAAAATAGATAATCACTAACTGTTCTTCAGGTAGAAGCGAAGACCACATTTAATTTAGTATATATATAATCGAGTTTCCCTTAAATATGTTTATAACTGATAACTGATAACTCAAAACTTATAATTGACATCCGTTGCATCTGCCCATAATCAAAGGTAATCATGGCCAAATCCAAGAAAGCTGCCAATCCGAAGAAATTATCAGACCCAAAATATTATCTCAACCGAGAGTTAAGCTGGCTAGAATTTAATAATCGGGTGCTCCATGAAGCAATGGATGCCAGAACGCCCTTGTTGGAACGTCTGAAATTTTTGGCAATTTTCTGTAGCAATCTTGATGAATTCTTCATGGTGCGAGTTGCAGGATTAAGGCAACAGGTGGAAGCTAAAGTTAGCACTACGAGTTCCGACGGACGTACTCCACAGCAACAATTAGAGGAAATTAGCTTTGTTTTACGTCCAGTAGTAGTTCAACAGCACCAGCATTTTGAAAAGAAACTACGACCTGAGTTAGCATCACATGGGATTCATCTTCTAGATTATATCGATTTAACTGACAAACAGCGCAAATATTTAGATAATTACTACGAGGAACAAGTTTTTCCGGTTATTACTCCACTTGCTGTAGATCCAAGCCATCCCTTTCCCTACATATCTAATCTCAGTTTGAACTTGGCAGTTGTGGTCAAAAATCCGGAAACAGAAGAAGAATTTTTTGCCAGAATCAAAGTTCCGAAAGTGCTACCGCGATTTCTGCCTTTACCGCCAGAGTTAGCAGTTGAAAAAAATGGTAAACCTTCAATCTGGACTGGTGTACCTCTCGAACAGGCGATCGCTCATAATTTGGAGTCTTTATTCCCAGGAATGAATATCCAGGAATATTACACCTTCCGTATTACTCGGGATGCTGACTTGGCTTTGGAAGAAGATGAAGCAGATGATTTGTTATTAGCAATTGAACAAGAACTGCGAAAACGACGGGCTGGAGGAAATCCAGTCAGAATTGAATTACAATCTCACACACCAAATGAAGTCCGAACCAGGTTGCTTGAAGTTTTGGATTTATCAGAAAATGATGTTTATGAAATAAATGGTCTTTTAGGATTGCGGGACTTAATGTACTTTTTATCACTGCCAGTCCCAGAATTAAAAGATCCACCTTGGAAGCCTGTAGTACCTTCAAATCTACAACGCATCAAGGAAACAACTTTTAGTCCTAACATGCAGCCTATAGATGAAGGAAAAGATTTTTTCAGTTTGATTCGGGAAGGGGATTTGTTAGTACATCATCCTTATGAATCATTTAGTGCCTCGGTAGTACGTTTTATTACTAATGCTGCCCAGGATGCGGACGTATTGGCAATCAAAATGACCCTTTATCGGACTTCTGGGGATTCGCCAATTGTAAATGCTTTGATCAAGGCGGCCGAAAATGGCAAACAAGTTTCCGTACTTGTGGAACTAAAAGCACGTTTTGATGAAGAGAACAATATTTACTGGGCTAGACGTTTAGAAAGTGTAGGAGTTCATGTAGTTTACGGACTTGTAGGTCTAAAAACTCACAGCAAAATTGTCATGGTTGTGCGTCAGGAACAAGAGCGCATCCGTCGTTACGTACATATTGGTACTGGTAATTATAATCCGAAAACCGCAAGAATTTATACTGATGTCGGATTATTGAGTTGCCGAGAAGACTTGGGTGCTGATGTTACAGACGTATTTAATTTCTTGACTGGTTATTCCCGGCAAAAAGCTTATCGAAAATTGTTAGTTGCGCCGGTGAATATGCGGGAACGTTTTCTGATGTTAATTAATCGGGAAATCAAAAATGTTCAAAATGGTAATTCCGGGAGGATTGTAGCTAAGGTAAACTCTTTAGTAGATCCTCAAATAATTGAGTCTTTATATGAAGCTTCCCGTGCAGGAGTGCAAATTGATTTGATTGTACGGGGTATTTGTTGTTTGCGTCCAGGACTTAAAGAGGTAAGCGAAAATATTCGGGTAATTAGTATTATCGGTCGCTTTTTAGAACACTCCCGAATTTTTTACTTCTACAATAATGGTGAAGAAGAGATTTTCATTGGTAGTGCAGACTGGATGCCCCGAAATTTAGATCGGAGAGTAGAAGTTATAACCCCAATACAAGAAGAGGATATTGCTAAAGATATACAAGAAATCTTAGGAATTATGCTAGCCGATAACCGTCAAGCTTGGGAACTACAGTCAAATGGTAGTTATATCCAGAGAAAGCCCCACGAAGACTCTTCAGAAGCTGGTTCGCAAAAAACATTAATGCAAATTGCTTTAAATAAAAGTACAAATGTCTCAAATTTGATTAATTCTAAAAAGAATTCTTTGTATCTTGTTGACTTGACTTAATCTGATTTTTTAGATATCTTTTATTATTCTTATGGCAGACAGAAGTCATATTTGTCAATCATGCATAGCATTTATTCAACCATAGGATAGAGTTAGTTGCCCTACCTTATCTCATAAACTATAAAGGTTAGTGTATATTCTTTTGTGTTATTTAGATGTTAATGTTGTCCTGTGAGCCTTCGACTTTAAGGGTTCTAGTAGTTGACGACCATGAACTCACTCGTTTAAGCCTCCAACTAGCTTTTTCTTCTCAGGAAAACATTCAAGTAGTTGGTATGGCTAGTAACGGTAAAGAAGCTGTAGAAATGGTCGAAACCTGCTATCCTGATGTAATTGTGTTAGATTTACAAATGCCTGTAATGGATGGCTGGAGCGCTTCTTGCAAAATTAAAGATATATCTCCCGATACTCAAATTATTGCTTATTCTTCTGTAGAAGAAAAACATTTTCAGGAAACAAGAGCAATGGGTAGGGTAGATGCTTTTTGTAAGAAAGATGCACCTACCAATGAGTTAGTTTGCTTGATTAAACACTTAGGAGAAGGTGGAACCAGATCTTAGTTTACAGACTATATGTCTGTTAATTAACCTTTGAATAAATGAAAGTAAAAATCGGCATCAAAACAAAGCGTCAGTACAACAACTTTACAAAGCTTGATACTGACGCAAATTGCTTATAGATTTAGCTTGGTTTAGCTAGCTTGATTTAGCTTGATTTAGCTTTAAGGTTTAAACTTTCCGAGTTTAGGGAAAAGTACGTTTATATTCATCAAGCAATTCATCCATTTCTTCTAAAGCTTGATTAACATCAATTCTTAAGGTTCCTAAATTTGGCTGTTCGAGCAAGCTAAGCAGATATTCCCGTTTACTTTCAACCGCTGCAACTCTTTGTTTTATAGTCTGTATATCCATTGTTCGTCACAAAATTTAACTGATAATAGCTATAATTTAACCTAAATTAACCGCTTCTAAAAATTTGGTTTAATTTCAATTGTTAGTGGTGAGTGGTGAGTGGTGAGTGGTGAGTGGTTTTTAAATTATTTCTTTGGTTTAAGTAAGTAGGTATAAATAAACGATTACTATGTAACAGCTTGGGTAAGCAACTCCGCCGGCTTATTCCTACTCACTATTCACTACTCACTATAAGCCAAAATAAACGGTTGTGGAATTTGATTTTTTTCAAACTGTTACCTATTCCGGCGATAATAAAAAAATCGTTACAGTTAAATTTAAAATACGATCGTACAGTATGTTTCGTAAAATATCTTTGGGAACCCTGGGTTTAACTATCGGTGGAATTTTAACCATAATAGGCTTTGTGGCTTATGCTGTCCATAATGCTACTGTTAATCTTGTAGGCTTTTTTTACGGCATTCCCGTGCTGTTGGGAGGGCTTGCACTTAAAGCAAATGAACTTAAACCGGTTCCCTTTATTCCCCCTACACCAGAATCTGTTTTATCGCTACGAAAGCAGCAAGCAACCGACACTCAAAATCAAGTTCGTCAAGATATTACTCGATATCGCTACGGATTAGATGCTCATTTAGATAAAGCTTTAACTTATCTGGGTTTCGAGCAACCAGGTGAAGATTTTCCGGAAGTTGTAGCATTGCGGGAAATGGTAATTGACGGTAATTATGCTTTAGTTTTAGAATTTGATTCGCCACAAGTACCGCTAGATATGTGGCAGCAGAAGCAGCAAAAAATGATTGGTTTTTTCGGTCCTGGGGTAGATGTTAATATAACCCAAACAGGTGAAGACAAAATAGAATTAGCCTTGATTACTACTTTAGAATCACAAAATAGTTAAATAGTAATTAATCAAAAGTAATTAATCAAACAGAAATTACTTTTCTAAACGTACAGCATACCATTGTAAATATTGTTCCGGACCAAGATCCAATTCGCAGCTAGTGTTGAGTAAGTATTCTGCTTGGGCTTGCAGGGAATCAATCTTTTTTAAATCGTGCGGTAATTCTTCTTCTTCGAGTTGTTGCAAAGTTTGTTTGAGCTTTTCTAACAACTCTGAGGAAGTGAGAAATTGTTCTGGTTGGTTTGTTTCCAAGACGACATAATCATCTTCTTGGTACATTAATGGATTTGGCATTGGTTTTTAATTGCGATCGACATTTGATAGAATTTTCTTTTAAGCTATCCTGCTTATTATATACAGATGAATGCAGTTTTGATGATTACCTTTGACTATGGGAGTTAGTTGAATATTATCGCTTCAGATTGCTATGTCTCTAGAAAGATTAATGTTCCATATAATCGGAATCGTATTATTTTAAACGCAAAGGTACGCAAAGGTTCACGCAGAGGAACACAGAGTTTTGAGAAAAGCCTGAGGCTACACAAGTAAAGCCCACGAAGGTGGGCTTTACTTGTGTAGCCACACCCTTACAGGGTGTCGGATAAAATATTTTTTTTATTGAGATGCTCCCAAATTATCTATTTATCTCTACTACGTTAATTACAATATCTTTCAATATGAAAAAAGTAATTAAAAGAAACAATATCAATTGCTGAAATTGTAAAACTGGATCTAATCGCCAGCCTTGAAATATTAAAATAATACCTGACAATAGTAGAAAAATTGGTAAAATAACTAATTGAATAATGTAAAATGTTTTAACTGAGCTACTAAGTCTGTTTCCAACTCGTATTAATTGAAAAATTACGAATATTAAGTAAAATAAGCCGAGGATTATCTGAAAGAATCCTAGGAAAGAAGCAATATTTATATCAAAAGATGTGGCAATATTAATTTGGGCTAAATAAAACATTTGTTAATAGTATTTATTGGTTTGAAGTTGGTTAATCAAAAAAAATGAAAAATACACCCATAGAAACAACTTTCAAGTTGTAAAAAGCATTTGTTTATAATTGCTTTTGAAATTAGCTTTATAAATTAGCTTTTTAAATTAGCTTTTTAAATTAGCTTTTTAAATAACAACTTACGGCTGATTTTTATAAAATACCTCTAAGTAAGTTGGCACAAATAAACCCGCGCTATATTAAGGAATGTAAATTTAGTTAAAAGCCTTGATCGATCTCACCCCATCACCCCATCACCCCATCACTATTCCCAATTACTATTTTCAACGCCGACATACTTACTTCTTTTTGACATTTTTTATGGGATAACCACGTTGCGGTGGTTGGGATTCTGGATAAAGTTGCTGTCTACCATTACGAATAATCTGTAATGATTCGGTAAGTTCTTGTTCGATATGTTCTAAAACGTTATCAGCATATTCATCTGCACCTTGAGCAATTTGTTCGGCTTCTTCCATTGCTTGACGACGGATTTCTTCGATTTCTTGCTGACAAGCACGGCGTTTGCGCTCAATTTCATCAAGAGTTTCTTGCATCATTTGTTCGCATTCTTGCTGCACTTGTCGCCGCAATTGTTCGGTTTGTTGTTCGGCTTGTTTAATGATATCGCTTTCGTTCAACACTTGCGCCCTTTTTGCTTGTGCTGCTTCTACCATTTGTTGGCCGTATGCTTCGGCTT
The DNA here is from genome assembly GCA_002361335.1 of Richelia sp. UBA3308. Lineage (GTDB taxonomy): Bacteria > Cyanobacteriota > Cyanobacteriia > Cyanobacteriales > Nostocaceae > Rivularia. The sequence continues at coordinate 13,899 of DESS01000196.1, read as the reverse complement.
CTAAAAGAATTTCTTCTTTTTGCTGAATAATTTCAACTGCTTCTTGGAAAGCTTCTGGTAAAGATAAGCGAATAAAATCAAGCTGTTCGAGTAACTTTTCTTCATCAACTAGAGTACGTCGCGTCAAAGGGATGCGAAAACTGCTAAGAATTATCTCTTCTAAACGGTTTAGTTCCTGCTGAATATCTATGCTTCCCGATTGCGGGGGAAACTTTTGAGAGGGGGGACTACTTCCGTTTTGATTGGGTTCGATACCGTTTGGTTGTGGGTGAAGCATTTATATGTATCCAAAGCAACGTGAGGGGGAACCAGATGATCGATATAACCACCAAACCTTGCAATCTCTTTTACCACACTACTACTTAAAAAACTATACTCGTTTGAGGTAGCTAAAAAAACAGTTTCTATTTCGGTGGAAAGAGTTTTATTGGTGTGTGCCATTTGTAGTTCAACTTCAAAGTCTGAAATTGCCCGTAAACCTCTGAGCAATACTTGTGCTTTACGGATTCGAGCATATTCGACTGTTAAGCCTTCAAAGGCATCTATTTCTACATTATCTAGATGTCTCGTAGATTGACGTATTTGTTCTAAACGTTGTTGCACGCTGAACAATGGAGTTTTGTTGGGATTACGCAATACAGCTACAATAATTACGGAAAATAGCCGACTGCCACGTTCAATAATATCAAGATGCCCTAAGGTTACGGGGTCAAAACTTCCTGGATAAATAGCAATCATCACCATCGCTCATTTTTAGATTCAGTAATTATATTTAAGTATTTATCTTGGGATAAAATGTATTTCAAGTCACAAAATATCTAAAAATCTCAAATGTAATTTAAATGTAATTTATTTATTATCCCTGAAGACGACATTTTAATATACTATTTCGGTGCATAGCCGATGTGCAATTCTCAATTTTTTTTGCGGTATTTTTATTTTCAATTCTTAATCAATATTTTTTAATCCTTATGAAACTACCCACTTTATGGAATAGAAGACAAGTCCCCAATACTAAAGTTCTACCTGAGTGGTATGTAATTTTAGGACCGGTAGATGCTAGCAATTATGATTTTAGTTATTGCTTTGAAGAGTTTCTTGTCGTCAAAACTCAAGCTGTTAAAAGTGACAATGAGCGTTTTATTGTAGTCGGAAATATTTGGTTAAGCAACCGCTTGCAATTGCGGCAATTATTACATTTGAATGAAGAATACACGGACAAGGAAATAATAGCGCATCTTTGGGAAATTAAAGGTGAAGAATGTCTAAATTTATTAGAGGGAATGTTCTCGCTATGTGTTTGGGATAACCATGAAAGGCGGCTATATTTGGTACGAGATGGCGTTGGTTGCCGCACTCTTTATTACGTTAATTCTGGTAAAACTTGTGTTATTGCCCCTGATTTAAGGACGCTTTTACCAAATCATTCTCAACAATTAGATTTAGTGGCGTTGCGGGATTATCTTTGCTGTGCTTTTGTACCTGGTGAAAAAACCCTTTGGCAAGATGTACGGGAATTGTCTCCGGGGATGGTTTTGCTAATGGAATCATCGATACCAGGGATAAATTATGTTAATCAAAAGCTGTTTTGGGAAGCACGAGAAGATATTCGCAATAGTGAGGAAAGCTTAATTTGGCATGGAAATCAGTTAAGGCAGCTTTTAGATGGAGTTGTGCAGGAATATTTACCTGTGGATGAAGCTGTGGGGGTTTATTTGTCTGGGGGTTTGGATTCTAGCTGTATTACGGCGCTTGCTGCAAAGTTTCATAATTATCCGGTACATAGTTATTCGATTCATTTTGGTGAAAATTCTCCGAATGAGTTGGAGTTTTCTAGTTTAGTGGCGCAACATTGTAAAACTCACCATCATATCCTAGAAATTACTCCTGATGATATGTGGGAAAAGTTACCTTTAACTATGTCTTATTTGGACGATCCTATCGGCGATCCTTTGACGGTTCCCAACTATTTATTAGGAAGGATGGCGCGGGAAAATTCTAAGATAATCTTGAATGGAGAAGGGGGCGATCCTTGTTTTGGCGGACCAAAAAATCAGCCAATGTTGTTAAATCGACTTTACGATGGCGTTATTAATACTGAAGAAAATTTAGTCACAAATTATGTGAATTCTTTTAAAAAATGTTCTTCTTTTTTACCACAGCTTCTTAAACCAGAGGTTTTCACAAGGGTAAAGGAACAACCCTTTGTATTCGCCGATTATTTGTATGGGCAAGAAAGTTATTTAAATCGATTAATGACAATCAATATCAAATTTAAAGGAGCTGACCATATTTTAACAAAAGTTAATAATATGACAGTTGCCAATGATTTAGAAGGGCGATCGCCATTATTTGATAAAAGAGTAGTAGAGATGGCAATGCAAATTCCTCCGCAGTATAAGTTAGCAGGGGCGCAGGAAAAAGCGGTGTTGAAGCAAGCAGTTTTAGATATATTGCCAAGAGCTATAATAGAGCGTCCTAAAAGTGGAATGATGGTACCAGTACAGTATTGGTTTTACAATGTTTGGCAGCGGCGGGCAAAAAGTTTATTGTTGAATCGAAATGCAGAAATTGCACCTTATTTAAATCAAGATTTAATTCGCAAATGGTTGAATTATAAAGGCGATGCCTGGCGGCGTTATGGTGCAAAATTGTGGTTATTAGTAAGTTTAGAAGTTTGGTTGCAGGTGCACAAGAAGTAATTATCAGCAGACGCAGGGTTTCCTCCGTTGTCGGAAGTGGCGTGGAAACCCCGGAATTATTCATCAAAGCTCGAATACCACAATAATCAACAGCGCTGATGTCAGAGTCGCGCAGACGGTTCTAAATGCGTTCCATCGAATCCAGCAAGCTTCAAAGTTCATTCGGGCTTCCCGCAGTGCAAGATCGCTCATGGCATCGAGCTGTTGCAATTGAAGTTGGTTATTAAATGGCACATTAATGGTGAATGTCGGCAATTGAACGCCCAGCAAATAAATAGCCGCAGCAATAACAATGAGAAGGCGATTAAAGCCATCGATCTGAACAATGGCTACCAAGGCAGCAGTTACCAACCCCAAAATCGATCCAAGCCACAGCAAAACGAAGATCGGCTGATTATTCTGAATAACGCCATCGATGACTTTGAAAGCCTGAAGGAAATCGTGGTCATTTAGGCTTCTAATCCCCGGCATCACAACAATGGCGAAAGCGAGTACAAATCCTGCAATTAGAGAGCAGAATAAGGTTGCTAGGATTAATATAATTTGAAACATGTCCATAACTTATCCTCTTGGTAAATTATCCTGTTGATAGAGCGGGCAGCGCGATGGCGCTGCCCTCAAGATTGCTCCCGTTGATTAGACAGTTAAGGTAGCTTGCTTCCATAGACCTGTGACAGCAACCTCTCTGGCATAATCAGCAAAATCTTTAGGTGCGCGTCCCAAGGCACGCTGAATCCCATCGGTTAGGTGGGCGTTGCGTCCATCCAGCACGGTGTTAAATAGATAATCCAACATCCAAACCACGTCTTTAGGCGCACCGGATTCTTTAACGCCAGCTATAAACGCTTCCTGGGGAACTTGAACATAAGCAATCTCACGACCAGTGGCATTTGACAGCTCAATGGCAATGTCGGCAAAGGTCATCAGGCGGGGGCCGGTGACTTCGTACACTTCTCCAGCATGACCGGGTTCTGTGAGGGCCGCGACGGCGACTTCTGCGATGTCATCCACATCGACAAAAGGCTCTGGGATGTCCCCTGCCGGGAGTGTGATTTGACCGGCCATGACCATATCGAGAAATGCGCCCTCCGAGAAGTTTTGGTTGAACCAGCTGGCCCGGACGATAGTCCAGTCAACTCCACTGTCCTGCACAATCCGTTCACAGGCTTGTGCCTCGGCTTCGCCCCGCCCCGACAGGAGAACCAAACGCTTAACGCCATGGCCTTTGGCTTTATCGACAAAGGCCTGAATGGCATCGGTTGCACCGGGCATGGCAAGGTCTGGCGCGTAGTTGATATAGACGGCTTCAACATCTTGCAGACAAGCATCCCAACCCGCTTCATGGTGCCAATCGAAAGCTGGAGAGGCCGATCGTGAACCCTTCCGGGTCGGTAGGCCTTTCGCCTCCAGGGCAGCGACGATCCGGCGACCAGTCTTGCCAGTGCTGCCGAGGACAAGAGTTAGTCCCTTTGGGTTTTGGGTTTGATTTTGAATGGTATTCATGACTTGCGTCCCTTAGTGAGTGAACTATAAGTCAACTATAAAGAGTTTGCCCTAGACATTTCTTGACAGTCGGTGTCGAAATTTTGACTTTACGCGCCAATGTCAACTAAAATTCCATTAGACTCAGGGATTGAGACGGAACGAGCGGGGTGTCTGCCCAGCCCAGCGCTTAAATGCACGCGTGAAAGCACTTTGCTCAGAGAAACCGGTCATGAAAGCCACTTCCGCTAGGGAATAGTCAGTTTGCTGTAAAAGCTGTTCGGCTAACTGACGGCGTGACTCATCCACCAGAGTTTGAAACGAATAGCCCCGCTCCGACAGCCGACGTTGTAAGGTTCGACCGCTCATATCGAAGTGCCCCGCTACATCAGAAATGGTGGGCACTCCCTCACTCAAGCATCGAGAAACGTAAATGCGAACCCGTTGTTCGAGGGAGTTGGGATCTGCCAACTTAGATAGTTCAGATTCAAGATGGGTATCAAAAAACTTGCAAATGCTTTCGTCGCCGAGATGATTCGGTGTTTGTAGGGATTCATGGGATACAAATAGCGCGTCTCGATCCGAGTTAAAATGAATCGGACAGCCAAAATAGGCTTTATGATCCTCCATGACTTTTGGCGCTGGATGCTTGAAATAAACGGCCAGCGGTTTAAACGGCTTTGTAGAAGCTTGCCGACTGATTGAAACGATGCTGGCGATCGTCGCCTCATTGGAAAGCCGCAGACCCAAGCGTCGCTCACCTGCTCGATGCAGGTGCATGAATGCACCTTGGTTCGCCCTCTCAACTTCATAGGTCGAAACGCTAGTTAAAACTCGGGCATAGCGTTCCGCACGCTCATAAGAACCTCTCAGATTCGTGGCTGACTTCCAGGCTAGACCAAAAGCCCCATAATCATCACAGCGCATCGCTGCCCCTGCTCTTAGTGGCAAGGTCGTGCCATTGTTTTCGGCTGCCGCAATTCTTTCTAAAAAGGCGTAGTATGCCGTATCAGGCACCATAAAAGAGGGATCAACTGGTTTTTCTGGTTCGATGCCGAGCGATCGCAGCAGGTCGTCCTTGTCGATGCCTTCTTCGACTACTCCAACGACCTTCCTAACAAATAATGAGGTGATTTGTCCCATTCAACGAAAGTATTTTTTCGCCACAACGTCCTGATTATGGGTGAGAGGTGGTTTTTCAATTTTAACCAGAACTTCCTGTTCGACGGATGCAGCTACAAATATTATATCTACATCGAATCTATTTAACCTGGCGATTGAAATCGCGGCCACACAAGCCGGCACCCGTCTCCACGGGTTTAGAATTTACTAGTCCACCTAGGTGGACTTTGGCTGTGTAGTAGCGGTTTCAACCGCCACATACTTTTAAAAGCTTTTAACTTATCGATTCCGGCAATACTAACATCGCATCGCCAAAGGAATAAAAACGATATCGAGATTTTATTGCTTCTTCATATATATTCAATAATCTTAATCTACCAATCAAAGCACTTACCAACATCAGTAAACTAGAACGAGGTAAATGAAAGTTGGTAATCAAACCATCCACAACCCGCCATTCATACCCCGGATAAATAAACAAATTGGTTTCGCCACAAAATGGCTGCAATTCCCCCCCTTTGGCAGCCCCTTCTAAAGCACGTACTACTGTTGTTCCTACCGCAATTACTCTTCCGCCTTTGGCTTTAGTATCACGAATTTGCTCTACTGTTTCTCTTGGCACTTCAATCCATTCTCTATGCATTTCATGAGTAGTCACATCTTCTACTTCCACAGGGCGAAATGTTCCTACTCCCACATGTAACGTCACAAAACCTCGATTAATTCCCGTTTCTTGCAACTTTTCTAACAAATCCGCAGTAAAATGCAATCCCGCAGTCGGTGCTGCAACAGCTCCAGGATTTTGGGCATAAACCGTCTGATATTGTTGGCTATTACCTTGAGTCGCCGTAATATAAGGCGGTAAAGGTACCTCACCAAATACATCGAATAATTGTATTAAAGACATTCCAGGAGGTACCTCAAATTGCAACAACCGCCCTCCCGTAGCTTCATCCGTCTCCAAAACCTCAGCAATTAATTCCTTACAAGATATTTCTAAACTATCCTTCTTTCCTTCAAAAATAATTTTACTACCACGCTTAAACCGCTTTCCCGGCTTCACCAAAGCCAACCAACAATTTTGTTGCTTTTCTTCCAATAATAAAACTTCTACTTCCGCTCCCGTAATTTTACGTCCGTAAAGTCTCGCCGGTATAACTTTTGTATTATTCATCACTAGTAAATCACCCGGACGAAGAATTGCTGGTAAATCTCGAAAAATTCTATGATTCGGTAACTTATCGATACCAGTATTGGGAGAATCTACCACCAGCAGCCGCGAACTATCTCTTGGTACAACAGGCTTTTGAGCAATTAATTCCCCAGGTAGATTGTAATCATATCCATTAACGGAGCAGTCTAAATTCACATCTGTAGTAAATTGACTTGAAGGATAAACTCCTTGTGATGAGTTGATTTGGGAAGCCAAAATATGAGATTTTCCAATTTGAGGTGGTTGCTGCATTTATATTAATGCTTTTTTAACAAAAGAATTTGAAATTATAGTTTATAAAATAAATCTAGAATATCAGCCCTAAGTAAGATTGAGTATATTACACAAAGATGCATTTTCGGTAATACGCAAAACTTACGATAAAAATTGGGTAAACCTCCCCATTCAAAAACGGGGGCTTTTACCCTACCGAAGCTCCGGGTCGATATATCAATAATAGAGATGTAAAATTGGATGTTATCCACCACCAAGATGGAATATTTATATTATCTGGCAAACGCCAGTTTAACTTTAAGGGTAGTTCAATATTTGCACGCTAGACCCCAAATACCCGTTTCCTTCATCACCGTAATTCATCAAATTGATGGTTGGGTGATTCGAGTCAAGCTCGATTCTCAGATTTCCCAGGATCGAGATGGCGATATTCGGGCTTTCTTAAACGAATTAGGAATTCCTTATGAACCTCCCATGCGAGTGCAAATGGCACTTTGGAGTTTAGAAGCCCAACAAAATCCCGTTGAAGTAATGCGTCGCTATCAAGTCGCTATTGTTTCTCACGGTAGCCCCGACAAAGAAGAAATTGAAGCATTCCGACAACAATTTGTTAGAGGATTGGGTTATTGTCCAGAAACTCTAGCATGATAGTTCCTGCAATATTCTAGTACAGCACGGCATAAATAAAGCAACAGTTCAAAAGCTTAAAACCTTTACATTACCTTTTGACTTTTGCTCGCCGGAGGCGCGCCCTGTTTTGACTTCCGCCCAGTAGTACTAGCTATTACAATTAAATAATTTTTTAATTGATTATCGGTAATTGTTGTTTATTATCACAAATATTACTAATTGTCAATTAAATACTCAAAGGCTGCGGGAATGTATTCTTGTAAAGTTAAATAAAATCCTGATGCCGATAAGCTGGCGATAGAATTTGTCTTGATTATTTTTCTCTGGCAGCAAACAATTGCCACATCAAAGCGACAGCAATAATCAGCTTTTTCAGGGTATTTTGTAAGAAACATTGCAGCAGTGCGACAAAGTTTGGCTTGTTTTGGAAGTGCGATCGCCATTCTTCCTCCGGCATCCCAATTACCAGGAGAACGGGTTTTGACTTCCACAAATGCTAATGTAGCTGAGAGTGAATCATCTTCCCCTTCGGCAATGATATCAATTTCTCCCCAACGACAGTGCCAGCGACGATGTAAAATTATCCAACCAGTAGATTGTAGCCATTGGGTTACTAGGTCTTCACCTAAAGTACCGATATGGGGATAATGTGAGGAAGTATGGTTCGCCATGAAGCTCAATTACCATGATTGTGACTAAAAGCAATTGGATTAAGTTAAGTATACTTGGTTTATTGTTTTGGGGAATGACTTGTACTTTTTTGCCATCAAGTCTAACTCCCAAAGCTTTTGCACTTGATTACAACAAAGAAATATTAATCAAAGCTGATTTTTCGGGAAAAGATTTAACTGATTCTAGTTTTACTAAAGCTAATCTTCGCGGTAGCAACTTTAGTAATTCTAATTTGCAGGGTGTAAGATTTTTTGCGACTAATTTGGAGTCAGCAAATTTGAGGAATGCAAATCTAAGATATGCGACTTTAGATTCGGCACGTTTAATAAAAGCTGATTTGACAAATGCTGTATTAGAAGGTGCCTTTGCATCTAATGCCAGATTTGACGACGCGATTATTGATGGTGCTGATTTTACTGATGTATTGTTACGACGTGACGAAGAAAAAAAGTTGTGTAAATTAGCAAAAGGTACTAATCCTATTACAGGGCGGAATACCCGCGATACTTTGTATTGCAATTGATAATTTGAATATAGCGGTTATTTTACCTCACCCCGCCCTGTGGGCACCCTTCTCCTTACTAAGGAGAGGGGAGGGGGTGAGGTTTTTGTACCAATTCTATCGCCCGCAGCCTGGAAAGCTGGGGCTATCGTAACAAAGCCTACCTGCGTAGGCTGGAGAGAGGCGTATCTTTATACAGAAGCGGTATTAATTATTGGACTTTCACTTTTCACTTTTGACTTGCTGTTGCATTTTTAATGCAGTACAGCTTAATATTCCCCGACATTAAAACGTCGTTGTTTATCTAATTCTTTCAACTGTTGTTTTTCAGCGATAAAAGCTTGATAATAAGATTGCCATTGTTGTGGTTGGGTTTCTGGATCGGTTCTGTGCCAAAGTTCGAGAAAGTGGCGGTAGCGTTTTTCTCGCAATACTCTTTCCATAGAGATGGTTGCTCTTAAAATTACTTGGGGAGTGCGAATTATTTGTTTTTGGGCTGTTTCGTTTAAGTGGAATAAATGGGAAATCATTTCCATTTCTTCGGGAAATTCTAAATATCTATCTTGTAAAATTGAAATTAATTCTGCTGAAAAAGTTGTATTTGAAGTATTGCCTACTTGAAAATCTATAATTTGTTGCCATAAAAATCTATGATGAGACAAGCTAAATTGTAAATTTCTTAATTCTAAGCTTTCGTCAATGGTTTGACGGTATTCTGGATGATGTAAATAAATTATTAATAATAAGGCTTCTGCTTTTTCTAAAAGTCTACTTTCAGTTTTGGTAATTGTGGAGTTAAGAACATTTTCAGAATCAACATTTTCGGAATCAACATTTTCAGCATCAATATTTCCAGAATTAACATTTCCAGAATTACCATCTTTTTGAGATGTTTTTTTATCTCTATTTAAAATCGGAGCACGATCACTTTTACTTTGATAATTTTTTCTCCATTTATTATTACTTTGAGATGAAATTTGAGTTAATAAATTTTCTATTCGCAATGGAACAAGTTGAGCATCTCCAAAACTTAATATTTCCCCACAGTGAGAAACATAATAACTCCGGGTATCAGGATTACCTATATTCTTTAATAATTTAACCATTTGCTGACAGACTTTTTGAAAATCTGTAGCTTTTTTCAAATCACAATTCTTGGTAATTTGTTCAATCTGCCAATCTAACCATAAAGGCGCATTTGTCAATAGCTGCTGATAATCTTCTGAACTATGAGTAAGTAAATATTCATCAGCATCTTTACCATCAGGAATATTAAGAATCTTTAACTGAACTTCACCCTTATAAGCTAAATCCGCCACTTCACCAATTGCTCTTTCTGCGGCGATCGTTCCGGCTTTATCGGCATCAAAATTGAGTACTAACTGCTTAGAGTTGCTGTAACGCATTGCCAAACGTACTTGTTCAATACTTAAAGCCGTACCTAAAGAAGCCACAACATTTGTAATTCCGGCAGCGTGGAGAGCGATCGCATCAAAATATCCTTCTACTACCACAGCTTGGTCAAATTGGGAAATACCAGATTTGGCTTTATCTAATGCAAATAAAGTTTTACCTTTATTAAAAACTTCCGTTTCTGGTGAATTTAAATATTTAGGTTGCTCATCTCCTAAAGTTCTACCACCAAACCCAATGACTTTCCCAGTAATATCGTGAATAGGAATCATTAAACGGTTGCGAAAAACATCATAATAACCC
>DESS01000196.1:3444-3584 GCA_002361335.1 Richelia sp. UBA3308 | reverse complement strand
CGCGGTTTAATTAAACCAGCTTTCTCTAACAACTGTGCCGGATGGTGTTTATCTCGTACTAAATAATCATAGAGAACTTGCCAACCAACGGGGGCATAACCCAATTGAAAGTGGTTAATAGTTTCATCTTTTAATTTACG
>DESS01000196.1:2935-3394 GCA_002361335.1 Richelia sp. UBA3308 | reverse complement strand
GAAGATATTCTAAAGCAGCTTCCCCATTTGGATGCCATAAAGCGTGCTGATAAAAACGGGAAGCTATCTCAAGTATTTCATATACTTGTTGACGTTGGGATAATTGAAGTTGTAATTCTTGTCTTTGTTTGGGTTCTAAAGTTTGTACGGGTACTTGATAGCGTCTTGCTAAATCTAATACAACTTCTGCAAAAGAGCGTTTGTCCAATTCCATGATGAATTTGAACACATTTCCCCCAGCTTGGCAACCAAAACAGTAATACATCTGCTTGCTAGGGCTGACGCTAAAACTAGGAGTTTTTTCATTATGAAAAGGACATAAACCAACAAAATCCTTACCGCGCTTGCGTAAAACAACTCGTTCGGAAATAACATCGACAATGTCAGCCCGTTGTTTAACTTCCTCAATAGTATCTTCGTGCAACCGGGGTATTTGCATAATTAGTTGTTAGTTGTTAG
>DESS01000196.1:0-2846 GCA_002361335.1 Richelia sp. UBA3308 | reverse complement strand
GTTGTTAGTCGTTAATTCTAAATTCTAAATTCTAAATTCTAAATTCTAAATTTTTAGTTGTTATAACATGCCTCCTCTTTTACTTTTGACTTCTGACTTTTGCCTTTTGACTTATTATAGGCTTGTCGCCGAGACCAAAAATGTAGTAAACAATCTTTTACGATAACTATTATTCAGAGGAATTACTTATAATGGGGCGTATTTTTATTTCGGCGGGACACGGAGGCAAGGAAGTAGGAGGTATCGATCCAGGAACTATTGCTGGGGGTACAACTGAAGCCAAAGAAATGATTTTCCTACGAGATCTAATTTTAACGGAATTAAGGGCGCGTGGGTTTGAAGTTCTTTCGGTTCCAGATTCTTTGAGTGCAAAAGCCAGCATTCAATGGATAAATTCTCGCGATCGTCGTAACGATGTGGCGGTGGAGATTCATGCAGATGCTGCTTCTAGTCCTTCTGTAAACGGCGCTAGCGTTTATTATATTGCTAATAACGAAGAACGTAAAAACAATGCCGAAACCTTGTTAATGGGGCTGCTGCGCCGGGTACCACAATTAAATAATCGGGGAGTGAAACCAGATACGGCAACTGGTATGGGTAGATTGATGTTTACTCGGGAAGTGGCGATCGCTTCTTTATTAATGCAAGTTATTTTCTTGAGTAATCCTGAAGATCGTACCTTATTACAAACTCGTCGTCGAGAATTTGCAGTGGGAATCGCCGATGGAATTACAGCTTGGGCACGGGCGATCGATCCAACTTCAGGTTCAGATCCGATTCCTCAACCCCAACCAACTTATGCAGCAATCAACATTAAAATTAACGGACAAACTTATCCCGAACAAGGAATAGTAGTTAATGGTAATGCTTATATTCCTATAGATTTAGTAGATCGTTTGCGAATTGATTTATCAAAGGTTCCCAATGTACGTCGTCTTAGTTATCTACGAATAGTTTATGTCAAAGCCATTGAATTGCGGGAATTTAATGTATCAATTGGTTGGGATGCTGCCACACGTACCGTAATTTTACGCTCAAATTTAGTTATATGTCCCGGACAAATTACTCAAATCATGTCTCGCGGTGAAACTTCAGAAGTACAGTTACAAATATTTTTGAGAGACAATAATCAAGATGCTTTAGTAAAGTTCCCTGATATACCAAAACTCTATCGAGAAGAAGCAGCAATTGAAGGAGTAAATCACGATATTGCTTTTTGTCAAATGTGTTTGGAAAGTTCATTTTTACGTTTTGGTGACGATATAGCACCCACTCAAAATAACTTTGCCGGATTAGCCACTATTGGTGGTGGGAATGAAACGGCAACTTTCCCTAGCGCTAGAGTTGGAGTTCGAGCTCATATTCAACATTTAAAGGCTTATGGGAGTTTAGAGCCTTTAGCACAGGAAGTAGTAGATCCGAGATTTAGATTTGTGACACGGGGTATAGCGCCATTGGTGACAGATTTATCCGGAAGATGGGAAGCCGATTTAAATTATGGCGATAAAATTGTAGCGCTAGTGAAACGGTTGTATGAATCGGCGGGGTTGTTGTGAGATAGTTATAAATCTTAGTTAAAATAAGTGGTACCATTATTTGGTTGCAATGATACGGTAGTTGGGGGTACAGTAGCGGGTGTAACAGCTTTTAGTGTCACAACAATTGCAACAGCTTGTCCACCAATTGCGATCGCGCTCACAGCAGCAGCACCAGCTTTAACTGTTGTGGGGAATGTGAGGTCTGCCAATAAAGTTAAAGGTTTAAGTCAAATTATTGTTCTGGATTGAATGGTAAAGAGGAGTCTTGTAGAATTATCAACAGCTTTCCATCCTTATTTCTGATATATCCAAAGCTATACTCGACTTTAGTTTCTTCACCAGTTGTAGCATCGGTGAAATAGTAATTTCCCATAGCTAAAGCAGTTTTGCAATTCAGGCTAAATGCTGCGTTTTCAAATCGGACGTTACTCCAAGGCCGAAGGGCAAACCCTATATCTTCTGGGATATCACCTCCAACAAAGTAGGATAAAGCATCTTCTTCTGTTAAACGGAACTGCTGTTCAGATGCTAGGGTTGGTTTAAATAAAACATTACCCTCATCATAAGCATATAGATTATCAACAGTTTCTTCTGCTAATCCTATAAAGTCTCCTCCATTCTGGCTTGCCTTGCCGATGGCAACAATCGCATTACCCCAAGTGTTTTGAGCTTTGATTATTTCTTTGCGAGTAATACATTTTTTTGAAGGCTTATTCCGTTGTCCTCTACCTCCAGCTAAAGCAGCATCGTCAAGATAATTTGTACTCAAGATTCCTGTTACAGCTAAAACTGAACCGAATGCAACCAATTTAAATAGTTTCATAATTTTTTAATATCTTTACTTCGATATATATACTTATACCATTTCTGCATGAAGCTCCGCTAAATTATTCGTAAGGGTGTATTCTGTGCAGGAATAAAATAATGGATCTGAGATTAGAAGTTGAAAGAAAAGAAAGTCTCTCTCAATGAATTGATAGCTATTGGAGAATTACTCAATAATTGGAAACCAAGGCAGTCCCCATGAACAAATAATTGTCACCACCAATTATCTAAGTCATGAATTTATTTTCCCATGCCCAATGCCCCATGCCCAATGCCCGACTTAGAAGTCAGAGGCAGGAAGTATTATTATAAGCAGATCCTTGGAATTAAAATAATGGTGCGTTACGAAAAATCTCCATAACGCACCCAAATCAAAACTAATAAATAAAAAACCAACAAATAAAAACTAACTTTCCGAACCAGTATTCCATTCAACAATTCGTTCAATTTCCTCTTGAATAGGAATAGCAGCAACGGGGATAC
>DESS01000048.1:37744-39673 GCA_002361335.1 Richelia sp. UBA3308 | reverse complement strand
TCCGCTCTTCCTTCGTTTAATCATTATTCTTCAAAATGTTGTGTAATAACCTAAGCAATAAAACATATAACGTGTATTCTAAAAATTAGAGTTTTTAAAATGCCTACTCTTACTCCTATAACTGTGGGAGATAATAATTCTCCTGAAAATTTTAGCGTTCGACCAGCAACCGATCTAACACCCGTTGATTCAAACAAACAAGTAGTTTCAGTAACAGATACTAGAGAAATGTCAGACAATTATCAACAGCATATTGACGATTTAAACAACACAATCGCAGAACTAAAATCAGCGTCCGAAAAAGAAAATAAAAAGAATGAAAGGATTATCCGTCGGTTAAGATTTCGTCTGAATTTACTTTCAATTTTCTGGGTTTTAACAGTTTTAATACTCAGCAGTGTTTTTGGTTGGTTCGCTTTCCGTTGGTATAACGAACTGCAACTACAAAAACAATTAGCCACTTTTTCACCTGAAAGAGTACAAGATATACAACAAATCAGAAATGAGATCAAAGAATTGAATAAAACCCTAATTCCTCAACTCCAAACAGAAATCAAAAGGAATCAAGAAGAAATGAATAACATTAATACCAAAATTGATAAAAGTCAAGAATCAATTTCAGTGTTAATTAAAGCAATGGAAGAACTAAAACAGCAAAATAAGTCATCATCTTCAGAAGCATCTGAGGAGTCTAAATCTGAAGATACAGAGCCTAATTCTAATTAATTATTGTAGGAAATTTGTAGTTTGTAGCAGTGTCAGTTTTGGCGGTAGTTTTCCTTAAAAAGGTGTCGATATTGATTTTGATAAAGCAATTGTCAATTTGAAATTGGCAACTGCTTTGTCACACCGAAAAATTAACACAAATTAATTTAAATGTAATTTTTAATACTTGTAAATTTGTTCCTTCTATGTAAAAAGTAAGTCGGCACAAATTAAATCAAGTAAACAAAGAACTTATATATAGGTCGTGGAAAGTAAAATTATTATGAAAAGATTTGATTTCGAGATTATCACAGTTAATTCTCGCGGAGAGAAAAGCAATACTCGTCGTGGTAACGCAAGACAAAAAATCGAAACTTTAGGTAATGATGTCAACCTGGAAATGGTGTATATTCCTGAAGGGAGTTTCATTATGGGAGCATCAGATGCAGAAAAGGGTAGCAGAATCTCAGAACATCTTCAACACGAAGTAAAAGTTCCGGCTTTTTTCATGGCTAAATATCCCATTACTCAGGCTCAGTGGCGAAGAATAACATCTCTACCTAAAATTAAACGCAATCTAGAACCAGATCCATCTAATTTCAAAGGAGATAATCATCCTGTAGAACAAATATCTTGGTATGATGCCGTTGAATTTTGCGATCGCCTTTCTAAATATACTAGAGTGGAATATCGCCTCCCCAGCGAAGCAGAATGGGAATATGCTTGTCGTGCTGGTAGTAATACACCATTTCATTTTGGCGAAACTATTTTAGGGGAATTAGCTAATTATGACGCTTCTGAAACTTATGAATATCATTTCCCAGAAGAAAGCTCCTCTAAAACCACCCCAGTAGGAGAATTTCCACCCAATGCCTTTGGTTTGTACGATATGCACGGTAATGTTTGGGAATGGTGTCTTGATATTTGGCATTCTACCTATGAAGGTGCCCCTAATGACGCTAGTGCATGGATTGATCAAAATAATAATTGTCGTATACTACGCGGTGGCTCGTGGCAAAACCCTCCTCAACAATGCCGCTGTGCTTATCGTAAAAGGTGCGACTCATTCAACAGCTTATTTAATCAAGGTTTTCGCGTAGTTTGTAGTGTTCAGTAGTGAGTAGTGAGTAATGAATAAGTAGGTCAGCAAGAAAAATTATAGTTTAGATCAGGCTGTCTTGCTGTCTTGCTGTCATGCAAGAGGTATAAGGTTTTGACCTTAAT
>DESS01000048.1:13176-37729 GCA_002361335.1 Richelia sp. UBA3308 | reverse complement strand
AATTCACTTTTCTTAACATAGTGATATTTTTTTGCGCCAACTTACTTAGTCAGTAGTGAGTATGAATAAGCCGGCGGGAAGATAACCCAAGCTGTTACATAGTAATCGTTTATTTATACCTGCTTACTTAGTTAACATCAATCAAATTAATTTTTCCATTGCTTTTTGCAAATCATTTGTAAAATCAGCAACGGCAATTCTGGCATTTTTACGACTGGCTTTATAATCCTCAAATTTATCAGAAATCGATAACGGTTCGCCGATCGTAATTTTCACCTTTTGCTTACCCAATTTCGGAAGCTTAAAGGGATTACTACCTTTAATTCGAGTTACCATACGCCATATTAGCAAAGTTGTTTCAGCGAACCTTTCTGCTGTGGGTTTTTCCCGAACATATTTACCAGTCACCGCCACAAAGCTTTCTACCAAACGCATATGCCACATGCGTAAATTGGCTTCTTCTGCAACTAGATCGGCTAATCTTTTTTCGATGGTAGATAATGCTTTTATATCCTTAAAATCCTCTCGATAAATATAATTCCAACCTGCTTGCTCTACCCGACGACAGCGATCGCTAAAATTACCTTTTGGCTGTAAATCAAAATAATTTTCGGATACTTTTAAAGCTGTATCTAATAAAGCTTTCAATCGTGCCGCGATCGCTTCATTTCCGTCGCTGGTTTCGATTTCTGGTATCTCTAATTCTGACGAATAATGATAAAAACGCTGATAAAAATTTTTCATGACAGTCAGTAAATGTACTGCCAAACTAATTAACCTCGGATAAAGCATTTCTTGTGGTAATGCTGGATCAAACCCCTTTTCTTCTACAGTTAAACCACTTAAAACCTCTAATTGATTTAATAATTGTGCGATCGACTCCCATGGCGGATTAATATAACTATATTTAATCCCAACTGGTAAAATAAAAACTTGTTCGCTACGTCCGGCTTTGTGCAAATCTTCCGCACACCAGAAGCCTAATTGGGCAACTCCCGGCTCTATTGGACTAATTACCTCAGAAAGTCCATTTGTCGCGCCTTCCGGTGCCACAGCTATGGGGAAACGTCCCTCTACAAACAAATTCCGTGCCGATCTTAACCCTGTCCAATCTGCCTTTCCTCGCTGTATTGGTGTACCTCCCAATTGCGATAAAAACCACCCAATATGGGAACCAGCCCACAAAGGAATTCCCCTGTCGTAAACAAAATGGCTGTGTACTGGATAATTTAACTTGATTTTTTCTTGTCGCGCTACTTTCGGTACTATATGAGAAAATAAATAACCCAATGCAAAGGGATCTTCTACTTGAGGATGGCGGAATGCGATTAAAAAACGAATCTTTTTCTGTTGAAATTCGTTAATTAAATTTACTAAAGTTTTGACGTTTTCTGCTTCAATTTGACTAATAATGGTTTGCGAATTTATCCAAGCTGGTAGCAACAATTGGGTAATTCGTAAAACTGAAGCATTAAGCGCTGGAGGAATAAATTCTAAAGGTGGCTTTGCCTGATTAATACCGAGGGACAAAATTATTTTCTCCTAATGTTGCAATTTTACATCGAAGGTCGGCCATTTAAATCAATAATTCAAATCACAGTTTTAGTATTGATGATCTAAAACTCTTGTGGGATGGGCATCCTGCCCGTCTTAAATATAGTCTTAAATATAAAAGTATAATCTAAAACTCTTATGGTAGGATGAAACCCTTACAAATTATACAAATTGTATGTAAAACCGCCATTAACACTCATGTTTACAAAATAGTTATTTCCTGAGTGTATAAATCTATAAAATTCCAATTATAAAATTCATTAAGGGGAGACACCATGCGACTGTCACAAATGTTATTCGTTACACTTAGGGATGATCCAGCAGATGCTGAAATTCCCAGTCATAAATTATTAGTCCGTGCGGGTTATATTCGCCGCATCGGTAGCGGTATATACGCCTATCTGCCCTTGATGTGGCGGGTTTTACAAAAGGTTTCTCAAATTGTCCGTGAGGAAATGAATGCTACCGGTGCCCAAGAATGTCTTTTACCTCAGTTACAACCTGCCGATTTATGGAAAGAATCTGGACGCTGGGATACTTATACTAAGGCTGAAGGTATTATGTTCTCCCTTACTGATCGACGGGAGCAAAATTTAGCACTCGGTCCCACTCATGAAGAAGTAATTACCACAGTTGCTCGAGATACTATTCGTTCTTACCGTCAGCTACCTTTACATCTCTACCAAATTCAAACTAAATTCCGCGATGAAATTCGTCCCCGTTTTGGTTTAATGCGCGGACGAGAATTTATTATGAAAGATGGTTATTCTTTCCACACCGATACAGAAAGCCTGAAAAAAACTTATCAGGATATGTATCAAGCCTACAGCAATATGTTAAGGCGTTGTGGTTTACAATTTCGCGCTGTGGAAGCCGATTCTGGTGCAATTGGCGGTAGTGGCTCTACAGAATTTATGGTACTAGCTGAAGCTGGGGAAGATGAAGTCCTCTATACTGATGATGGAAAGTACGCCGCTAATGTGGAAAAAGCCGTTTCTTTACCCCCCGATGCCACAGCTTCAACTTACACAAGTTACCAAAAACTAGAGACTCCTAATACCGAAACTATTGAAAAGCTTTGCCAAATACTCGAATGTTCTCCTACCCAAGTTGTCAAAAATGTTCTTTACCAAGCAGTTTACGACAATGGTATAATTGTATTAGTTTTGGTAAATATTCGAGGTGATCAAGATGTTAATGAAGTTAAGTTATATAACGAATTGACAAAATTAGCTTCAACTTATGATGCAAATTCTATTGTTGGTTTAGATGTACCCAATGTAGAAGCGCAATCAAAATGGGCGGCTAAACCTTTACCTTTGGGTTATATTGCGCCGGATCTTAGCGATGATTATATTAAAGGGGGTTCGGTAGATTCCAAATTTTTAAGGTTTGTAGATAAAACCGCAGTGGAATTGAAGAATTTTGTTACAGGTGCCAATGAATCTGGTTATCACGTTGTCGGAGCCAATTGGGGAGAACAATTTCAATTACCAGAATTAGTAGTAGATATACGTACAGCAAAAATTGGCGATCGCGCAGTTGAGAATCCAGAGCAAACCCTTAAATCAGCTAGGGGTATAGAAGTGGGGCATATATTTCAATTGGGTAGCAAATATTCCCAAGCCATGGGAGCAACTTATACTTCTGAACAAGGTAAAGAGCAACCTTTAGTTATGGGTTGTTATGGTGTGGGAGTTTCCCGAATGGCTCAAGCAGCAGTAGAGCAATCCTATGACGAAAATGGGATTATTTGGCCTCTAGCAATTGCGCCATATCATGCAATTGTGACAATTCCCAATATTAAAGACACTCAGCAACTAGAAATTGCCGAAAAACTTTATGGGGAATTAAATAAAGTAGGAATTGAAACCCTTCTCGATGACAGAAGCGAGCGTGCCGGGGCTAAATTTAAAGATGCCGAATTAATCGGTATTCCTTATCGGATTGTCACTGGAAGAGCGATCGCCAACGGTAAAGTTGAAATTGTAGAACGAAAAACTAATGAGTCTTACGAAATTGCCATAGATCAAGTTGTATCTACTTTGCAGCAGAAGATCGACAATCAACTAAACTAATATATTTTTAAAATCTTGTGATACGGGCATCCCTGCCCGGTTAAAAAATCTTGTGGTACGGGCAGAGAAGGCCCGTAAAAATCTACCTTCCTTGATACTTTGATAGAATTTATCTCCTTTCTATTGTCGGGTGGCTTTAGTTTTATTACTGCCGCTGGAGTTGTTGTTGACAGTGCCGCTGAAAATGCGATTCGTTCTCAATTTACCAACGTAGAAAAATTACATGTACGTGTGGATAATGCACCAACTCATCAATTACTACAAGGAAAAATTGCCAAAATTAGAATTGCAGCACGGGGTTTACAGTTAAAACAATATGATTTTCGTATTGATGCTTTGGAACTAGAAACTGATGAAATCGCTTTTTTTCCCCGCAGCATTCAAAAAAGAAAACCCAAATTAAAAAAACCTTTACAAGCTGGTATCCGGTTAGTTTTTACTCAAACAGATATTAACAAATTATTACAATCACCCGACGTATTAGCCTTACTATCGAAATTAAATGTCAACACCAAAGACTACGTAAATTTAGAGGAAGATGCTGTATATAAGTTTGCTAATCCACAATTCCAGATTTTAGATCACAACCGCTTATTTTTTCAAATTGAATTACGTTCGGAAAACAATGAAAAACTTTTGTTAATAAAGGTAGAGACGGGAGTAAATATTATTAACAAAGGTAAACAAATTCAGCTAATTGAAACAGTCGTAACTGTAAATGAGGAACAAGTTGCATCACAATTCGTTGAAGGAATTGTAAAAAACCTTAATCAAAGACTAGATTTACGTAACACCGAAGGTGACGGACTTCTAGTAAGAATTCTAAAATTGAATATAGGAACGAATAAGTTAGAAATTGCAGCTTTTGTACAAATACAACCGTCATACACAAAGCGTGCAAAAACCCTTTCCCCATCAGCGTCGTCTACCAAGCCCCTCACACAGATACAGGTAATATCTCAGCCAACAACTAAAGGTGTCAGATGACAGAGCAACCAAAAAATCGTTTTTCTTCCGGTGTCGCAGCAACTCTTGCTACTGCGGCGATCGCAGTAGCTGGTGTTGTGGGTTATTTTGCTTTCAACCCCCCTACTATCGAGAATTCAGATACCCCCATATTAAATCCTTATGGAAAAAACAATCAATTAAAACCATCGCCAGCTACTGATGAACAAACTGCTACAGTCTTCTGGCTTGAACAAAGTGCTGATGGTACTAGTTTTAAATTAGTTCCTCAACGTATTGAAGTCTCAGAAATTAAGACTCAACCTTCCAAATTTCTGAACGCAGCTTTTAACCAGTTATTAGCTGGACCTACAGAAGGATCTGGTTCTTCTACAATACCCCAAGGAACTAAATTACTAAGTATTAAAGTCGAAGGAGAGGAAAACGAAGTTGTTCGAGTTAATTTATCCGAAGATTTTCAATATGGTGGCGGTAGTGCTTCCATGATTGGGCGCTTAGGACAAATTGTCTACACCGCTACAGCCTTGAACGAAAAAGCTCAAGTGTACCTAGAATTGAACGGCGAACAAATTGATGTTCTTGGTGGTGAAGGCTTAGAATTGCAACAACCACTAACTCGTGAGAGCTACGATAAAAACTTCGAGCTTTAATCAAACCTCAAGAAGATTTTGGATTAACCCCCCGGATTTATCCGTGGGGTTAACTATTTTAGTACTTTAGTACTCTTGGAGTAAATGGTGATTAGAATCTAAAATTTAAGATCTAAAGGTTGAAAATTTATCTCCCATTCAAAACCCGAAAACTGCGGGCTTGTTGTTCTAACCTAGTAGCGAGACGATCGCAAACCTGGTTACACAATTCAAAAATCATTTGATCTTCCACTCGGTAGTATGCACTAGTACCCTCACTGCGGCGGCTGAGAATTCCCGCTTGCCACATTACCTTAAGGTGTTTTGATACATTAGCCTGAGAAGTATGGGTTGCCTCTACCAATTCTTGCACGCATTTCTCTTCATCTTTAAGCAGATGCAATAGACGTAGACGCATCGGCTCGCTTAACAGACTGAAGTATTCAGCTACTTGTTGCACCACTTCTGAGGGTACAGGCAAAGTTTGTTTCATTAGAATTAACCCGCCGCAAAGGTCACTAACTTTTTTTACAATTACACATTCGTTATATAGATTAATACTTAATCGGGGTTAATTCGCATTAAAGGTTGACCATATTCTACAGGGGAACCATTTTCTACCAAAATTTCCATGACTTGACCGGATATCTCAGCTTCGATTTCATTCATCAATTTCATGGCTTCAATTATACACACAGTATCGCCGCGACGAATGCGATCGCCAACTTCAACAAAGGGAGATTCTCCAGGTGCGGGGGCGCGGTAAAAGGTTCCTACCATTGGGGAATAAATTTCGACAAGTTTTGAATCCTTGACATCTCGATCGACTTGCCCTCCCACCTTGGCAGCATCTAAGGCACCCCGATTCACTGTTTCTTGCATTGAGGAAACATCTGGACTTGGAATACTAACCGGGGTCGATACTACTGTAACTGGTTCTGGAGACGCTTGATGAACACCCCTACGTACCGTTAATTCAAAATTTTCGCTTTTAAGATTTACTTCTGAAATATCTGTTTGTGCAATAGTCGCTAAAAGTTGGCGAATTTCGTTAAAATCTAATGACACAGCTTAAATATCCTCATGGAATTAGTTTATAGATAATCAATCGATATATTAGTATTTCTTAAAACGGTAGGGATAGATATCCCCCCGCAGTAAGATGACAAAAGCGCGTTTTTTTTTCAATCCAAATTGAAGTGGTTGTTATTCCCTACCTAAATACTTATCGTCACGAGTATCGATACGAATACGTTCTCCTTGAGAAATAAACAAAGGAACCATAACAATTGCTCCACTTTCAAGTGTTGCAGGTTTAGTACCACCTGTAGCAGTATCACCTTTGACACCGGGATCGGTTTGGATGACTTCGAGTACTACAGAATTAGGTAATTCTACCTCTAATACTTGGTCATTCCAACGGATAACATTAACTTCCATGCCTTCATTGAGGTATTTAACGCGATCGCCAATTTGTTGGGAAGTTAAACGGCTTTCTTCATAAGTTTCCATATCCATAAAGACAAAATCATCACCTTCTTTATAGGTATGTTGCATAGTACTTTTTTCTAAAGTGGCTTGAGGTACCGTTTCCCCAGCCCGGAAGGTTCTTTCTACAGTATTACCAGTTGTAACACTCTTAAGTTTTGTCCGAACAAAAGCAGAACCTTTACCAGGCTTAACGTGGAGGAATTCTACCACTCGCCATACCGAACCATCCAATACGATCGATACACCAGTACGAAAGTCGTTACTTGAAATCATGAAATTTTCTATATTACGGGAAGACAATCGGCATTTATTGTACCCCCCCACAGGAAAAATAGGATAATTCCTAATTTCTAATTAGTAATTTGTAATTGGGCATTAATTGTGAGTTGTGAGTGTTGAGTAGTAACGAGTTTTATTAATGCAGGTTTTTGCATAAACCTACCTCCCACACCTCCCACACTCCCCACACTCCCCACACCCTCCACTGGCTGCCAAAGCGATCGCACAAGGCAAAATTCGATGTTCTTGAGCTTGAATTCTGGCATGGAGTGTATCTGGGTTATCCTCCGCTAGTACTGGCACTGCAGCTTGCATTAAAATCCTGCCACTATCCATTTCTAAGGAAACCAAATGTACCGTACAGCCAGTAATTTTTACTCCAGCCTTGATTGCTTGTTCCACAGCACGTACTCCCTTAAAACTAGGTAACAAACTGGGATGAATATTAATAATTTTTTGGGGAAATGCATCGATTAATACTTGAGTTACTAAACGCATCCAGCCAGCCATTATTACCCATTCCACATCATAGGAATGCAAAGTTTGGACAATTTGCTTATCTAATTCTTCTCGCTGCTTGTAGTGGCGATGATTGATAAATACAGCTTTGATTTTCCATTTCAGTGCCCGTACTGCCACATAAGCATCTGGGTTATTGTAAATTAAAACTTGAATTTGAGCATTTAATTGTCCGTTTTCAATCGCTTGGGCAACTGCTTCAAAATTACTACCATTACCTGAAGCCATGATTCCCAATTTTAAAGGCGAATTTGATACCTGTGATTGTGTGGTGACATCCGGAGATATTAAACTTGGGCAGACAGAAGTCATAATTGTACAAAAATTGGTAGCAAGAGAAATATTATCTTTTTTTTGACATTGCTACCAACCTGCAGAAAATCAAGATAATTTTTATCCAACTCTTGTGGTACAGGCATCGCAAGCCCCGTCTTAATCTTGCGGCTATAATCCCTGCATCCTAAATCCAAGATTGATTCGGTGCACTTCGGTAAAATATCTTTACTGTAAACATCACTCCATCCAATGCAGTCAAATACTAAGACTTCTAAATTTTCTTTCAAAGAACTATTAGATAATCAAACCTTTGCAGCTTGGTTTTTTCTGGCTCCCGCCCTCATACTACTAGGAATCTTTGTAATTGGTCCGATTGGTTATTTATTTTACCTCAGCTTCACTGCTGGTAGTTTTACTAGAGACGGTGTAACTTGGATAGGATTAAAAAATTATCTACGTTTAATACTTAATCCCGATTTTTGGCAAGTTGTTTGGAATACAGCTTATTTCACCATCGGTACAGTTTTACCGAGTATTGTTATTCCTTTAGGATTGGCAGTTTTGTTAAACCGCAGCATAATCTTACGGGGATTATTACGAACCTCTTATTTTTTACCTTCAATTATTTCTTTAGTTGCTGCTGGTTTAGGATTTCGCTGGTTATTTCAAAATCAAGGTCCCGTTAATGCAATTTTAGATAGTATTGGCATTGAACCGATCTCTTGGTTAGGTAGTACCACTTGGGCAATGCCAGTAATCATTTTATTAAGTATTTGGAAACAGCTTGGTTTCAACATGGTAGTGTTTTTAGCTGGTTTGCAAACTATCCCCCTCAGTCGTTACGAAGCAGCAGAACTTGATGGTGCTAACAGTTGGGAACAATTTTGGAATGTGACTTTACCAGGATTACGACCTACTGTGATATTTGTAACTATAACCACTGTGATTTTTACTTTACGCAGTTTTGAGCAAGTTTACGTAATTACCGGTGGTGGTCCTTTAAATTCTACCAATTTACTAGTTTATTACATTTATCAAGAAGCTTTCGGTCAATTTGATTTCGGTTATGCTGCTGCTGCTGCAAACCTATTGTTAGCAATCACAATGTTATTAGTTTATTTCCAATTGCGGACTTGGGGTGAAGAATAAACTCTTTTTCATTAAAATTGACGGGTTAGGGCAAGCGGGGGAAGCGGGGGGAGCAGGGGGAGCGGAGGGAGAAAAGAATTTTGAGTAAAAATAAACCCATCATAATTAATGCTTTGCACTACTAGTAGACATTGATACTCCCCATGGGTAAAACCCATCTGTAAAACTAAAAAAATAACTATCATACAAATTATTTATAACACCTTGGTTAATAAAATATTAAATTTGAATTATGATTTCCGTAAATTTAGATTGGAGTATCAATCTCTTTTTGACTGTTTAGTTTTCAACTGAAATTGACAGTGTAATAAGCAATAAAATAAGTTAAAATTTAAACGACGCAAAGTCATAATTTTGTGACTTTTCATATTTACTATCGGTTTATTTATCAGGTTTTGATTATTTTATCATCATGCCTTGACAATTATTTTTACTGTAAAGTGGGTATTTAAAGTACTCATGGATTCTTTTATGAATATTTTGCAAAAAATTTAAAATTGATTGTTAAAATCATTTGCTTTTAGGGTGTAACCTCGAAATACAGTAAATGTCAGGATGGCGATTTGAGGAATTTTACACTCAGAGGATAATAATATGCACGATCGTGCTGACAAGCAAGAATTAGTATTAAGTCAAATTATTCATAGTTTGGGAGAAAGAGACTTTAGCGGATACGATTTAAGGGGAATGAATTTCAGTGCAATTGATTTGAGTGGAGTAAATTTTACTGGAGCAGATTTACGTTATGCGAACTTAACCGGAGCAATTCTGCAAAAAGTAAAATTAGATAAGGCAAATTTAAGTAAAGCTATTTTGCGAGAAGCTTGTATGGATGAAGCATCTTTTCGTGAAGCAAATTTAACTGATGCCGATTTAAGACAAGCTTCTTTATGTGGTGCAAAATTATCAGGAGTAAATCTTTGTCGTAGTAATTTAATGTCAGCTTCATTGTGCGATACGAATTTGCAAAAAGCAAACTTAAATCAAGCCCAATTAGTGGAAGCATCGTTAATAGAAGCAAATTTATTTCAAGCTAATCTTCAACAAGCAAAATTATGTGGCGCTAATTTACTAGAAGCGAACTTAAATCAAGCCGATTTAACAAATGCCAATTTAGCTTGGGCGAATTTAACCCAAGCAAACTTGAAGGAAGCAAATTTGCAACAAACAAATCTCAGAAACGCTAACTTAGACCAAGCAATTATGCCTGATGGTAGAATTAAACGAGTTCAAATTTTTTGTTTTAGTTAATATAAAATAATTAAGAGTTCACCGTGCCGATAAGATAAGCTAAACCACAGATCCGGTTTTTTCAAAAAACCGGGTTATATCAAGTCGGGCTAAATACTTACTATATAAACCTATTGGCCGGTTATTATCTACTACTAATCCATACTCATTACTTATTACTCATTACTCATTACTCATTACTTATTACTTATTACCCATTACTTATTAATATTAAAATTCCCTGAAATAAAAAACTAGCACAGCTAAAGCTAAAAGCATCACACTGTAAAGTAAACTGTAGCCAGCATTGATAAACAATGTTGCTGCATCGGGTAATGCTGATAAACCATAAACAACTTCATTTTTTAAATTTAAACGGGATAAATCCGGTAAAAGTAAATATAAACCTTGAGTTATCCTTTTAAGTTCCAGATTGTCGCTAATCCGAGCTAGTTGAAGCAATTCTTGGGTAATATTTCCCATTAAATATACTGCAAATGTCAACGCTGTTGCTAATATCGAACCTGTAAATAAACTCATGGTAATAGCTATAGCGGCAACAAGGGATAACTGCAAGATTAGAAAAATACCATTGATTATAATACTTGTCGCTGAATAAGTGATGTTATTAACTTGTAAAAATGTAAGATAAATAGCACTCATTGCAGCAACACATAAGGTAATAACAGCCGATAAACCTAAATACTTACCAACAATAAATTCATTTCGACTTACCGGTTTAGCAATTAACATTAAAATAGTGCGTTTCTCCACTTCTTTATTAATTAGTCCCGTACCTAGGAATACTGCAACAATTAGACTTAGGATATTCATCACCGCTAAACCAAAGTCTAAAAACATTTTATCTTCCGTAGATGCTGCTAATTGGGGTAGTAAATTTATGATTAACGTTAGTATTATTGCGTAGAAACCGATAATATACAAAATGCGATCGCGTATAACTTCGAGAAAAGTATTATTGGCGATCGCAAATAATCGATTGACATTCATGATGATTTAAGCTGCATGTGATTTTCACTTATCAGTTATCAGCCATGGATTGTCAATTGTCAATTTACTTTTGAGTAAATTTTTCACGGATATAGGAAATTTTGGGGGCACACTCTATTTCAGCAACAGTTATTCTTTGAGGTTGAGCGCCGACAGCGTCAACAGACTCAGCTATAGGTTGAATTTGACAAGAACTTTTAAGATAATACCCATCTTTGCTACTCGGACCTTCCCAAACACTAAATAAGTCTAGTCTATAAGTATTAATATCTTGTGGATCGATACTCTCTACACGGGCTTGCACTTTCCAAAAATCTTTTTCATCAAACTCCGCCAAATGAATGTCTATAATTTTTCTACCAAGTTCGGTGGCGTTCTGATTTGAACTTTTTAACCACCTTTCAACCTCAGACCAAGATTTTCCATTTAATTGATCGAGCACAGATGACTGAACTTTGTTTAAAATCAAAACTCCATTTTTAGGAATTTCATTCTCAGGCTCTAATACAGTTAGTAAATCATTGGTTCGAGGATTTTCATCGGTGGCAACTGGATATTGGGCACTGGGATACTCGTTTAACCATTCATCTGTAACTATATAGAGATTTAACCAGCAACTTAATAGCATACAGCAACCGATTAAAACTATGCCACTTTGACGGTCTTCTAACTTAGGTAATTGAGTTTTAACATCAGTACCACTTCCTTCAAAAAATTCGGGAATAGCAGTAATAATTGCGGATATTGTCGGCCAAAAAATAATTGTTCTATCTACAATCATTTCCTCTCGTCCAAAAGCAAAAATACTGACTATACCTCCTGTTATTACCGCCCCAACAGGCATAACAGTACCGGGTATATATAGAGGCTTATCGGTGGTATACCAAGAAGTCCCAGCAATTAAAAATACCCAACCAAAAAAGGCAATAATATCTCGAGCAGGACTATTCGGGTTGGCTAAGGATGACATCAACCAAGAAAATACACTTAGATAAATTAACGTCTGCCAAGAAAAAGCTTTTGGCGGTAGCAATATATATCTAATACGTTCAATAACGTCTTTTAGAAAATCAAATATAACTGTTAACCCAAGTAAATTGAAAGTATCCTTGATTACGCCCATATTTTTCTCCTATTAATTACTGTTTATTACCGAAGATTTGAGTTAATCAGTTATGCCAAACCATTTGCTCGAGCAAAGAAGCGGAAGAATACTACTAAAGTAATTGCACTATAACTAAGTGAATTAGCTATTAATGTAGTAGAAAACAAACGAGTACTTTCCAATTGTTTTTTATAACTACGACGAGATTTACGCGCTAAGATAGCGGATTTTTCTGGATCTTGGCTGGGTTTTTTCTTTCCGGGTTCACTTAAAGCTAAAATAAACGCTTGTAACAATAGGAACTTCACCATTAAAGTTCCAAAGAAAGTGATAAAAGCACCTAGAACTATGCCACTATACACTTCATCAACCAAGCGGTTGTAGAGTAAAAAATTAATCAACTGTACTTTATAGTTATCAAAAAAAGGAGTTGGCTCCACTAAAAAGAAAACTATCCAACCGATTACGTTAGAAAAGAGGTTGATAGAGATTGCATAAAAAGCACTAGTTCTTTTATCGAATTTCAATCTCCAATTGATTATGTATGCTTCTATGGGAATCGCAACTAATAACAATAGAAAGTCAAATAAAATTACGCCAAAAGGAAAAACTCGGAAAGACGCGAAAAAATCAAAGTCTGACATATGCTCGTTACCACACTCAGTGTAAATTTAGGCACAATCGATTTTTAATGTAAAGGTTATAGCAGAAAATAATGTTAAGCGATATTTACGTCTTTTACCATTGTTTTACAGGTTCGTCTTCAGTTTCGATACTTCAGAACTAGACTAAAGCTTAAGAATTATTTAATGCCAGGTTAATTGTGAGATTTTACCGCTATGGGCTGACTTGAAAAACACAGTATCGATAAATAATACTGATAATTATCATGAAATAGGCGATTGTAACTAACAGCGAAATATATTAGCTGTTTGTACCCGAAGCCTTACATAAAAGGCGCTCGTGGCAGTCTGGTATGAAAGCACGAGCAGCCAATTAATGCGATATTGTCTCATGAGCGTAGTTTTAATCAAATCAATAAAGAATCACTTATCCTATACCTTTGACAATATTAGAATACCATTGCCTGATCAGGGGTGATACCCCCTAGTAGATAATCATCGTTTTCAAAAACACAATTTTATGTAATGGGCGTAAGGGATAGTGCCCCTTTATGGGGGTAGTAAGGGGCAACACAGTATATTTATGAAATACATAGCTTTTTATATCTCCACAGATTTTAGTTGGCAAAAGTCTAATTATTGACTGCTACCAAATCATATTTGATGTAGTAGAGAGTGTCCATAAATTGTTATCTATATAGCCAACTTTTCGTTATTTTTATTTTTTGGTAAAAGATAATGATCGAACTACTAACTGTAGGGCCCAAAGCAATTTTTGCGAATAATAATTTTTTTTTGGGAATAATTAAATTACTTCCCTCTAGCAGCTATTGGATTACTACATTCGTAGCTTTATGATTACCGAAAAAAATCTGTCTAGGCGCAAAATCCTTAGAGAGTAAAGAAGCAAGGAGATAAAACAATCAACAGCGGTAACAAAGTAACTGCTATGAGTAATATTTCTCCCACCAAATTTATTCATATTTAATTGACGAATGACTGGGAATAATTGCGTTGAGTCTGTTGGTTATTTACCTGTATGTTTAATGAAATTTTGCTGTTGAAAACTTACTAGCATTAAGTTTAAAAATTGATTTGTGAAGTTATATTCACTCAATGTATTGCTGAAGAAAGCACAGTAGGGTTTTCATCAACTCTAAGTATGTCAACTCAAGGGTAAAGCTGGTGATATGGCTGATTGTCCACATCTTGCTGAAAATAAACCTTGGAAATGTTTATTTAGGTATAAACTGCCTAATTCCTCGAAGATTTTCATAAGAAACACGCTCCAAGCGCGAAACTCAGAGGCTTAGCCGCGGAGAGGGAAGCGACACGGGTGGTTTTAACCACCGTGGGCTTCCGCAGTTGGTGAATGGTTAATCCCCTCAATGGTTAAGTTAGCTGAGTCCCAAGGGGACACGCTTCGCGTTCACGAAGTGACCCGTTAGGGTAACGATAATGTTTATGGTCGGTACTTTCCTGGCAACACTGGCAAAACTGGCGTTACACCTGTTTAATTGCGCTTGTTACAGAGCACAGAACTAGCGGGAGCATTCTCTGGTGTGAACTTGAGCACTTGCCATAAACTTCGGAAGCTGAATCCTTAATCTGGTCAGCTTTGAACTTCGGGACGGGAGCCTAAAGCGAGCGTGTCTTTAGACCTGAGTTGCTGACCTACATATTGGGAGAACGATAAGTATGCTACTTGTGCTGTCTTGTTTAGTACCTCCTAATAGTTTTTTGGATGTAGTCTCATTCATAAAAAGCAGCAAATAGTTCCATTTATTTTCTTACTTTTTATTCCTAGTTCTACTAGGGGTTGTTACATTTAATGGTCTTCCCCCCAAGGGGTAAGACACTCAATTCGCCCATGGTATGAATATCGGAAGAGAGGTTGTAACAATCGTTGTCTCTTACTTTCAGTGTGTAAAATCCTAGCAGTACAAATATTGAACAGACTCTTGTAAGAGATATCTAAAAAAAAAGAAAATACTTACACCTGTTACATAGGCGGTTGGTAAAACCTACTATTATTAGGCAGTTGCGCTTCGCACACCTAGTTCCGAGCGGGTATTTAATTGCTTGAAATTTGCGTTCCCAGAAGCTGAGCTATACTCTATAAAGGATAGAGCCTGATTTCAAGTCTGACTGATTATTGAAATTTATCCAGAAACAGATACTCTATCTTGGCTTACTTGTAGGATATATCACTTGTTTAAAGTTATAGTTTTAGGCTATATCAAGTATAAATAAACAGTTATTTTTCATCAGTAACTATATAAGCAATCAAAAAACAGATGGGATTATAAAGGTATAGAAATAATATTTTCCATCAGAATTATTCTGTAGTTGTAGATAAAAAATAATATCCCTAGCTGATGTTACATGAGGTTGGGTAAGATAAAAGACTGCCACATTACATTTAGTTAAGATGACAAGGAACGGCATCGGTATTCGCACAGCACAATTGCGCCCCACAAGGTTAAAAGGTCAAATTCACATTTATGATGGGGCGGGTAAAGGTAAATCTCAAGCTGCTTTAGGAGTAGTTTTACGTTCAATTGGTTTAGGTATCAATACGTCAAATAATTACAATCGGGTTTTGTTACTACGGTTTCTTAAAGGACCAGAAAGAGATTATGACGAAGATGGTGCGATCGCAGCTTTGCAGCGCGGTTTCCCCCATTTAATCGATCAAGTACGTACTGGTAGAGCAGAATTTTTTGACAAGAATGAAATAATACCCTTCGATAAACAGGAAGCTGCAAGAGGTTGGGATGTCGCCAAAGGTGCTATGGCTTCGGGGTTATATTCAGTTGTAGTATTAGATGAAATCAACCCTGTATTAGATTTGGGTTTACTAGAGGTAGATCAAGTTGTAAAAGCCTTAAAATCCAAACCTCAAGATTTGGAAATCATTGCTACCGGAAGAGGAGCGCCAGCATCTTTATTAGATATTGCCGACTTACATTCAGAAATGAAACCCCAACATCATTCCACAGCAGAATTACAGGGATTAACAGGTATTGAAATATATACTGGTTCCGGAAAAGGAAAATCTACTAGTGCCTTAGGTAAAGCTTTAAAAGCCATAGGTAGAGGAATTAATCATCCCGGTTCCACTCGTGTATTAATTATGCAGTGGCTCAAAGGAGGCAGTGGATACACCGAAGATGACGCAATTGCAGCATTACAGCAATCTTATCCCGAAGTCGTAGACCATCAACGTTGCGGTAGAGATGCCATAGTATGGCGCAACTCTCGGCAAGAATTGGACTATCTAGAAGCCGAAAGAGGTTGGGAAATAGCTAAAACAGCTATAGCTTCGGGATTATATAAAACAATCATTCTCGACGAACTTAATCCCACCGTTGATTTAGAATTACTTCCAGTAGAGCCAATAGTAGAGGTCTTACTTCGCAAACCTCGTCATACAGAGATAATTATCACCGGCCGTTGCCAAAATCAACCAGCATATTTTGAATTAGCCAGCGTCCATTCCGAAGTATACTGTCACAAGCATTATGCAAATCATGGAGTAGAGCTTAAACGTGGAGTTGATTTTTAATTAGTTGTTATTTGTTAGTAGTTGGTTGTTAGTTGTTACTTTTTACTCGTTACTTGTTACTCGTTACTCGTTAGTTGTTAGTTGTTACGGACAAGATCCCTATACCACAAGTTAGTAATACAAGGAAGGTAGGGGAAGCAAAAAGCAATGTAGATTAATAAACCGCGAAACTGCCTTCCTACTGCTTTATTACCCTAGTGTTGTTGCACAACACAATTTACCCAGTCAAAATTCAACAAACCGATAAAAGCCAATCATGGAAAACACCAACACACTTGACTTAATTACAGCAGGAATTGGATTATCAATTCTTATCGGTGGTTTATTGATGATGTTCACCACCATTTTCACTACCAAGCGTTAATTTCCACTCTGCCGACAATCCCCGATTCGGACTTATGTCCTTTGGACACGTGCTCAACCCATACCGTGAGTGAATGGGAACAGGCTCGCGGCCCTCGCTTCGCGAGGGAATCAAGTTGGACGATTTGTGCAAAAATATAACTATATTGACCTCGCAACAGTTTTTCTGAACCATGTATGTAAGTACTACCCAAGCAGCAGAAATTTTAAATATATCAACTTCTAGAATTCGTTATTTACTTGCTCAAGGTAGAGTGAAAGGAGCTTACAAGGTCGGAAGAATTTGGATAATACCTTTATTTGACGAAAAACCTATTATTGATCGAGGTAGTCGCGGTCCAAAACCTAAATGGCGCATAGCATCTCCGGCGCAAACAATCATCCATGTGAACAAAAATTCAATTGCTCAAAATAAACATCTAAAAGAACCAGAACCGGTAATTACCGCAAAACACCTCAATAGCAATACCTACGGTCATTCTGTAAAGGTTTTTGGTCCTTGCGAAATAATTTATCAACCTGAAAAACCCTTAGGTTGTGGAGCTGCGGTTTGGATCAAAACTCATTCAAGAGTGGAAATTAAACGTAAAAGCAAAGAGAACAAAAAAACGCCAGTCGATACTTGTGTAATAAACGCTGCTTGATTATTCCCCCTGTCTACCAAATTTGTATTCTAGTATAAAAATAAATCACCTAACTATCCGTTATATTTAGCGGTGTAGTTGAGTGGGGAGTCAAAAAATGCGTTGGCGGCGGTTTTGTTTATTTGTAATTGTGGGCTTTGCATTAACTATCTTTAGCATTGCTTGTACAAACCTGAATCGGGAAACGACACAAACACCTCAAACACCAGCTACACAAGAAACTGATAAACTACAAATTTCCAGTTTACCGCCACAGACAGAAGCAATTGTTAACAGCGTTGGGGGAGATGGTTTATTTAATCCCCCTCGTGGAGATGTACGTTTAGTAGTTATTAGCGACTTGAATGCAGCTTATGGTTCCACTGACTACGATCCAGAGGTAGATAAAGGAATAAATTTATTACCCTTTTGGCAACCTGATATGGTAGTTTGTGGCGGTGATATGGTAGCAGGTCAAAAACCATCCCTTACCAAAGAACAAATAAAAGCAATGTGGGCGGCTTTTGATGAGCATGTAGCAGCACCTTTACGTAAAGCAAATTTACCATACGGTTTCACCATCGGTAATCATGATGCTTCTAGTGCTAAGGGGATAGGAGGAAACTTTCTATTTCAACAAGAAAGAGATTTAGCTTCCGAATACTGGAATAACCCCAAAAACGATCCCGGAATAGAATTCATCGATCGCAACGATTTTCCATATTTCTACACCTTTAAACATAAAGATATCTTCTTTATGTCTTGGGATGGTTCATCAAATATAATTCCCCCCGAAAAACTGGCTTGGGTAGAAAAAGCATTAGCAAGCCCCGAAGCCCAACAAGCCAAAATGCGGATTTTATTAAGTCATTTACCTTTATATGCTGTGGCGACTGGGCGTGACCAACCCGGTGACGTAATGGCAAACGCCGATCAATTACGAGCAATGTTAGAAAAAAATAAAGTTCATACGTATATTAGCGGACATCACCACGCATATTATCCCGGTCATCGCGGAAAATTACAGCTACTCAACATGGGAATTATGGGTTCTGGTCCCCGTCCGTTAATTGGCAGCAAAATCCGTCCAAACAAAGCAATTACAGTAATTGACATTAATTTTGATTCGTCAGAATTGACCACCTACACCACCTACGACATGAGAACTTTAAAACTCATCGAGTACCAACAACTCCCCCGCTTTTTAACAGGTCATAACGGTATAGTTTTACGCCGGGATGTCGAAGATGAAGACTTAACAGCACAAGAAAAAGCCGCTTGTATAAGTAAGTTGGGTGAAAAACTCTGCACGAAGTTGTGAGTAGTTAGTTGTTAGTGGTTAGTGGTTAGTGGTTAGTGTTTAGTTGTTAATCGTTACTCATTACTCGTTACTCGTTACTCGTTACTCGTTACTCGTTAGTAGTTAGTAGTTAGGAATTAAAAATTATCTCCCCTTGTCTCCTTGTCCCCTTGTCCCCTTGTTTCCCCATTTTTGATCATGCTTAGACGTTTTTTTCTAAACAAATTTTTTATATTATTCACTTCTGTTATTCTCCTGACAGTAAGTTGTCAATCTCAACCACAAAACGGTATTAATTCTGCAACATCTCCTGAAGTTTCCGATTTTGTTTATCTTAATGGTGCCGGTGCTACTTTTCCGCTGTTTATCTACCAGAAATGGTTTCAAGAATATAGTCAGCAAAATCCCAACGTACAACTAAATTATCAAGCCATAGGAAGTGCAGCAGGTATTCAACAAATTCTTTCGGAAACCATTGATTTCGGTGCTAGCGATGTGGCAATGACTGATGATGAAATTCAAAAGGTAAGTAAAGGTGTTGTTTTACTGCCGATGACTGCTGGTAGTGTTGTAATTGCTTATAATTTACCCGGTATTGATAGCGGTTTGAAGCTTTCAAGACAAGTTTATTCTGATATATTTTTAGGAAAAATTACTCGTTGGAATGATTCTCAAATTAAAGCTTTAAATCCCGATATTAATTTACCTGATTTACCAATTTTGTTAGTACATCGTTCTGATGGTAGCGGTACAACTGCTGTATTTACAAAACATTTAAGTGCGATTAGTTCCGAATGGAAAAATAAAGTTGGTTCTGGTTTAAATGTTCAATGGTTGGCGGGTGTGGCAATTAAATCAAGTTCAGGTGTTAGCGCTCAAATTCAACAAAAAGCGGGTACTATTGGCTATTTAGAATCAACTTATGCTCGGGAATTAAATTTATCAACTGCTGCTTTAGAAAATAAAGCTGGTAATTACATACAATCACAAACTAATACCGTTACTGAAGCGCTTCTTAGTAAACCGATACCGGATAATTTACGAATATTTATTACCGATCCCGAAGGAGATAATTCTTATCCTATAGTTACTTATAGTTGGCTTTTAGCTTATAAAAATTACCAAGAACCGAATAAAGCCAAAGTACTCAAGGATGTGGTTAAATGGTGTCTTAATGAAGGTGAAAAATTTGCTGAAGAATTAGGATATATTCCTTTACCAAAAGAAGCTGTAGAAAAAGTTGAAAATGCATTGAAAGAGATTAAATCTTGAGTCGGTTGTATGAAATTGTATGAATTATGTTTGATTTTATTTTTTCAGCCTCGGAACGCGGAGTTTCACGCAAAGGAATACAGAGGTTTAAAGAAAGTTTGTTTATTTTGATTGTTTAGTTTTCCGCTATAAAATAGCCAAAGATGATAATTTAAAAATGAATCATATTCTGGCTTGAAATCGTTCAATAAATGAAAACTGACAGCATTTTTTACCGTATTTTCAAGAATTTCCCAATATATTCTTTGAATTAATTGGTAATCCTAACGCAACTGCTACGGAGTATCAATTCTCATCAGTTGAAATCAAGCAAACTGCTTTCTTCTTCCAAATTCAGAAGAAAAGCCCATTTACTTCGTTGAAGTTCAATTTCAAGTAGACTCAGAAATTTACTCACGTCTATTTACAGAAATTAATTTATACCTGCGTCAAAATCAACCAGAAAATGACTGGTTTGCTGTAGTTATTTACCCGACTCGCAGCATTGATACCGCAAAAACCAAACATTACCGCGAGTCTTTTGCCTCAGGAAGAGTCAGCCGTATTTATTTAGATGAGTTAGGAGAAAATGCATCTCTACCCATTGGTATTGCTACCATAAAATTAGTCATAGAAAATGAAGACAAGACTATACAAGCAGCTAGGGAGTTAATTACTAGAAGCAGGGAAGAAATTGATTCAGTACAGCAACAGCAACAATTACTACAATTAATTGAAACGATTTTGATTTACAAATTACCCAGCATGGATATTGAGGAGGTACAAGAAATGTTTGGATTAAGCGATTTGAAACAAACAAAAGTATATCAGCAAGCCTTTGCAGAAGGAAAAACCGAAGGTATAGAAGAAGGAAAACTATTAGCAGTACCATCAATGTTAGCTGCTGGATTGACTGTGGAACAAATCGCACAAGCTTTAGATTTAACTGTGGATGAGGTAAGACAAGCTTCAATACAACAATCTTGAAAATAAGGGCTTGTTTCACAAAGAATTGGCGGTATAAATTTAGCATCTTGCTTTCGTGAGATTGGCTTTATCAACTTCCATTGGCTGCCGCCACCACCTGTTGCTGCGAATCGCAAATTATATATAGGATTCCGGCGTTGAATTTTGAACAAAACTCAGTATGCCCAACTGTTGCCTATTCCCTGTTAACAGTTCCCTAGTACACCGGTAAATAGGGCACCCATATCAAATGATTGAATCCTTTATAAAACAATATTTATTACTTTGATTTTGACTTTTGACTTCCGATCGATCGGTACTAGTCTCTAGGAGTTATTCCCTAAATCAAACCGGATTCCTATATAATGAATTGTCATATCACATAAAAATCAGAGAATTATTGCCATAATTAGTTAAAATTTTTTAACTGATAACTCTTAAAAAATGACACCTGGTACTGTTCCTCCTCTGAAAACTTCCACATCACAAGTCGCACCGACAATTAATTACCAAGTTGCAATGCCCAATCCTCAAAACCATCTGTTTGAGGTGACATTACACTTGCTAGGATATTCATTATCCACCTTGGATTTAAAAATGCCCGTTTGGACTCCTGGTTCTTACTTGGTACGGGAATATGCCAAACATTTACAAGATTTTTCAGCATTTAATGACAATAAAGCTTTAAATTGGCATAAACTTGCTAAAAATCATTGGCAAGTCGATACCAGTGATATTTCGGAAATTACAATCAGATATCGTATTTTTGCCAACGAGTTAACTGTGCGGACAAATCACTTAGATGCAACTCACGGTTATTTTAATGGAGCAGCGTTATTTTTCAGAATACCAGAATTTGATTCTCTTCCAATTCACGTAAGCATTCAAACACCCCATCCCCAATGGCAAATAACTACAGCATTACCAGTAGTTGCAGAACAAGCAAATACTTTTATTGCTACAAACTTTGATACCCTTGTAGACAGTCCTTTTGAAATTGGTACTCACCAGTTACATGACTTCGAGGTAAGAGGAAAACCCCATCAACTAGCAATTTGGGGAAAAGGTAATGCGACACCCCAACCGATGATTGAGGATATGAAGAAAATCATCGAAGTCGAAGCACAGATGTTTGGCGGTTTACCTTACGAACGATATTTATTTCTACTCCACTTATCCGGGCAATCATTTGGTGGTTTAGAACATAAAAACTCCTGTTCCTTAATTTATCAACGCTTTGGATTTAGCGATCGCGAAAAATATGAGCGTTTCATGCAATTAGTAGCCCACGAATTCTTCCATTTATGGAACGTAAAACGCATTCGTCCCAAAGAATTAGAAGTTTTCGATTACGACCAAGAAAACTATACACCATCTTTGTGGTTTTGCGAGGGAACAACAAGCTACTATGATTTGATGATTCCTTTAAGAGCTCGAATTTACAACGTTAAATCCTACTTGAATAATTTAAGTAAAGAAATAACTCGTTATTTAACCACACCAGGGCGTAAAGTGCAACCCGTTTCCGAATCGAGTTTTGATGCTTGGATTAAACTTTATCGTCAAGATGCCAACAGTCCCAATTCTCAAATATCTTATTATTTAAAAGGGGAAATGATTTCCTTGTTGTTAGATTTATTGATTCGCGATCGCCATAATAATCAGCGTTCTCTTGATGACGTGCTACTCAAATTATGGCAGCAATTTGGTAAAGATGAAATTGGTTATACAGCCTCCCAATTACAACAAATGATTGAATCAGTAGCCGGAATTGATTTAACCGATTTCTTCCAACGTTATATCCATGGTAAAGAAAATTTACCCTTTAACGAATATCTTGAACCATTCGGTTTACAATTATTTGCCGATACCCCAGAAGAACCATTTCTGGGAATAAAAGTAGTTAATAACAATGGAAAAGAATCAATCAAATTTGTAGAAGCGGATTCCCCAGCCCAAATTGCCGGAATAGATGCAGGTGATGAATTATTAGCAATTGATGGTATTAAGGTAACCGCAAATCAATTAAACGAAAGATTAAAGAATTATCAACCTCTAGATACTATTAAAATTACTGTATTTCATCAAGATGAACTGTGTACTTATAGGGTTACTTTAACAGAACCTCGTGCTAGTAAATATCAGGTAGTACAGATGGAAAATATGAAGCCTTCTCAGAAAGATAATTTTAGTAAATATTTGAAAGTATAGTTGACCGATCGCGGATTAGTATGGATTAAAGGATGACACTGATTAACAGATGATACAGGCGGAGTAATCCTTTTAATCCGTACAATGACAATAAATAATCTAAAATATGCTGAGAACACTGAAAAAATTATTGGGGCTTCCTTTGAAGTTCACAAATTTTTAGGTAACGGATTTCAAGAAGTTATTTACCAACCTGCTCTAGCTGATGAAATGCGCGAAGCTAAACTTGAATTTGCTCGTGAAATAAAACAGGACATTTACTATAAAAAATGAACCAAACCCATTGGTACTCCCAGAGCATTTAAACGCTTCGTGCTATACTAACACGGATTAGTATGGATTAAAGGATGACACTGATTGACAGATTATACAGGCTGAGTAATCCGTGTAATCTTATAATCCTTTTAATCCGTGCAAGTTTTTTATTTATTAAACGTGTTTTTTCAAAACTCCCGGTTCTTGTTGCATTGGTAACACATCTAACACATCAATTTGGGAACAGTATTTTAAATCATCATTGCAAACCAATCCTAAAAGACGTTTACCATGGCTAGCGTGTTTAAACATTTGCAATAAATCATCTTTCCATTGAGAATAAAGTGCCATGGCAGCAACTACTTCATCATTACCCGTAACATCATCTATAGATAACTTAGTTTTTTCTAATAGATGATGAGCGATCGCACCGGCGCAAGCAGTATCCTCAAGAGAATAACTACCTTGCCATCCCGAGCCTACAATCCAAACATTTTCTGGTTGATTTTTGGCTAAATAATCTACCACTGTTGTTAAATTGACAAATGCCCCAGTAATAACTGTTTGAGCCTCCTGTATTCTTTGTAAAGCACGAGTACCGTTAGTAGTACTAATAAACAAACGCTTTCCCTCCACCACTTCCGGCTTACAGTCGAGGGGAGAATTTCCCAAATCAAATCCAGGAACTTTTGCACCCCCTCTTTCTCCAGCCCGCAAACGTTTATCAACAGGAAATTTTCCGCTGACTTCCTTCAGTTTATCCAAATCGCTAAAAACTTGAACCGCTTCCCCACCAGCAGCCAAAACCGTTGCCATTGTTGTCGTTGCACGCAACACATCAACTGCGATCGCGCATTCTGGCATGTCGTTAGTTGGGGTTTCTTCCGGAGTATGGTAAATAAATAACTTCACGGCCTTGATACACCTGCTTTTATATACTGCCGAGATTTTAATACGCTGCCGGTGTCAACTGGAAGGAGGGAGATGGGAAGACAAGGAAACAAGGGGACAAGGAAGGTAGAGTTTTAACTAAACATATGGGTTTAATTCCCCACCGTAAGCGTGGTGTCACAATTGAGTTGGGCATTATACCCCATCCCAATTCC
>DESS01000048.1:887-13105 GCA_002361335.1 Richelia sp. UBA3308 | reverse complement strand
CCTCCGCTCTTCCTTCGTTTAATATGGAAACCTTGAAGATGCAAACAAGAATGCAATCACTTTTACATTAAGAGTAAGATATCAAGCTGTAATCTGGAAAAAGAACATTTTGGAATAAACTAGATTTGGCGATCGCGGCATTTACATTTTGTAACAATCCCTTATCTAAAATCCAAAATCTAAAATCCAAAATCTACAATCCAAAATCTACAATCTAAAATCAACATGGCTCCTTTACCAGAATACCGTCCCAAACAACTTTCTCTCGGTCCGTTGGAAGCGGAAATTTTAAATATTGTTTGGCACTTAGGGAAGGCTACAGTAAAAAATGTCCACGACAGGATTTTGGCTGACCCCAACCGCGAATTAGCTTATACTTCAGTTACTACCGTACTGCGACGGCTAACAGAAAAAGGTTGGCTTGAATGCAATAAAAAAGGAAAAGCTTTTTACTGGCAACCATTATTAACAAAGCAACAGGCACAAGTTATTCAAGCCCACGAACAATTACAAAAATTTCTCAAAGTGGGCAATCCTGATGTAATTGCTGCCTTTGCTGATAGCCTAGATGAAGCTGATTCTGCGAAAATACAAGCAATCGCAAAACGAATTCAAGCTGCACGACAAACCAGGGAGGAAGAATAATGCATTTATTCATAATTTTTGCAGTTTTGATAATTGCTTATATGGCAAGATGTCAATGGACTCAAAACACTGGCAGATGGAATCAACGTTGGCAGCGATCACTATTTTTCTTTCTATTTCCTCCTTTATTAATTTTCATGACTGCTTTCGCTTTGCTGTTCATGGGACCTAAAGGTACAATGGGAGGCTTACAAACCGGTTGCTATGGCTATATACTTGCTTTAATTTCTCTTGCTTTTTTCGCCATTATGTGCTTCAAACAGGCGTGGCAAGGATGGTTATCGATAAAATCTGTCCGCGAGTGCTCCCTTGTCAATGTAGGGGTAAAACAAGTACGTTTACTAAATACAGGAGCATTATTTGCCGGACAAATTGGGTTTTTAAAACCTGAATTAGTCTTGAGTTCTGGATTATTACAAACTCTTTCTCACAAGCATTTAGAAACGGTTTTAGCCCACGAACAAGGACATTATTATTATCGCGATACATTTTGGTTTTTCTGGCTGGGTTGGATGGGAGAATGTACTGCTTGGCTACCCAATACAGAAGCTTTATGGCAAGAATTATTAACTTTGCGGGAATTGCGAGCCGATGCCCATGCAGTTTCATATGTAGATCCCTTGCTGCTTGCTGAATCCCTGTTAATGGTTGTCAGCACTTCCCCCGTAACTTCAGAAGTCTTTTGTGCTGCATTAGGTTCTACCGGTGCAAAACGTTTAGAAGAAAGAGTTGAAGCCCTTTTGTCCCAACCACAACCAACTCCAAAGCTTGAGTTCACATCCTTGAATTGGCTTGTATGGACTTTTTTGCCATTAGTTAGTGTAGTATTTCATAATTAGAAAAGGTTTAAGGTTAAAGCTTAAAAATTCTACCTTCCTTGTCTCCTCATCCTCTTCCATTTCTGATAAAATATTTTGTAACATATATAAAAATCTATACATATAATTATAAAATTAATATATAAGAATCACTTAGACTAGGTATCGCTGAATGATCTAGCCAAGTCGTTCCTTTTTCGTACATATAAGGCTAATGTATATTTAAATAAGATTAAAAAAATTAATCTTACTTAAGTTTACAAATTTTAATTTCAGGAAACGGTTGTAAATGCATAGCCGCGTATTATTTATGCTGCTTTCATTAGAGGTGAATGAATGGCGCAATATCTGGTAGCAACAGTTTGGTTAGTGCCTATATATGCCTTAATTGGCGGGCTTTTAGCTATCCCTTGGTCACCGGGGATCATCAATAAAACTGGACCAAGACCTGCAGGTTATGTCAATTTAATTATGACATTTTTGGCATTTATGCATAGCTCGGTTGCATTGTCAATAGCTTGGAATCAACCAGCTTATGAAGTGTTTGTGCCTTGGTTGGAAACTGCCGGTTTAAAATTATCCATCGATTTAGAAATATCTGCGATTAGCCTTGGGGCAATGACTTTAATTACCGGGTTAAATTTGTTAGCTCAGATTTACGCTATCGGTTACATGGAGATGGATTGGGGTTGGGGACGCTTTTATTCTTTGTTGGGATTATTTGAGGCTGGTTTATGCGCCTTGGTTTTATGTAATAATTTGTTTTTTAGTTATGTAATTTTAGAAGTTCTTACTTTAGGTACCTACCTACTAGTAGGTTTGTGGTTTAGTCAGCCGTTGGTGGTAACGGGTGCAAGAGATGCTTTTTTAACAAAAAGGGTAGGAGATTTGTTTTTATTGATGGGGGTATTGGCAATATATCCCTTAACTGGAACCTGGAATTATAGCGATTTAGCAGAATGGGCGGCAAATGCCGAGGTTAATCCAACAATACTATCTTTAGTATGTTTAGCATTAATTGCCGGTCCGATGGGTAAATGCGCTCAGTTTCCTCTACACTTATGGTTAGATGAGGCTATGGAAGGACCTGTCCCTAGTACGATTTTACGGAATTCGGTAGTAGTAGCTAGTGGTGCTTGGGTATTAATTAAACTGCAACCAGTTTTAAGTTTATCGCCGATAGTTTCTACCGCAATGGTGGTAATTGGTACGGTGAGTGCGGTAGGTGGTTCGTTAATTGCGATCGCGCAAATTGATATTAAACGCTGTTTATCCTATTCAGTTAGTTCCTACATGGGTTTGGTGTTTATTGCTGTAGGAACCCAACAATATGAAGCGGCTTTGTTATTAGTGCTTACCCATGCTTGTGCGGCGGCTTTATTAGTAATGAGTACGGGTACAATTGTTTGGAATAGTATTACTCAAGATATCACGCAGTTGGGAGGATTGTGGTCTCGTCGTCCGATATCAGGAATTGCTTATACAGTGGGAGTTTTGGGTTTAATTGCCTTTCCGCCTTTAGGTAGTTTTTGGGCATTACTAAAATTAGCATCCGGGTTGTGGACAAAGCAACCTTGGTTAGTAGGGGTAATCATAATAGTAAATGCTTTAACAGCGGTTAGTTTAACAAGAGAATTTGGTTTAGTTTGGGGTGGAAAACGTAAACCAATGAGCGCGCGATCGCCAGAAGTTAGCTGGCAAATGACTCTGCCAATGATGATTTTGTTCGGTTTTGTGTTGCATCTGCCTTTGATATTACAAAGTTTATCTCTTTTACCAAGTTGGGTAAATTTGAATAAAGATGTTGGGTTGTTATTAATTTGGTCGAGTATTTTCGGTTGTAGTATCGGTGGAGTGATTTATTTAGGGAATATTCCTAAACCAGTGCGCTTCCCTTGGAAGGGTTTACAAGATTTAATTGCCTATGATTTTTATACGCCTAAGTTATACAGAATGAGTATTGTTTTAGGTGTGGATTTACTTTCAAAATTAACAGATATGGTTGACCGGTTTGTGGTTGATGGCATTGTTAATTTAGTAGGCTTAGTATCTCTTGGTGGTGGTGAAAGTTTAAAGTACAGTAATTCCGGACAAACTCAGTTTTATATGTTTACCGTACTTCTGGGAGTCGGTATTTTAGGAATAATTGTGACTTGGCAATATTGGGGAAATCAGTTTTTACAAATGATATTTTAAAAAATAATAGGGAATGTAATTCGTAATTAGTAATGAATTTATCATGCCCAATGCCCAATGCCCAATGCCCAATGCCCAATAATAACTAACAACTAATAACTAACAACTAATATGATCAGTGCTTTAATTTGGATACCTATTTGGGGAGCGGCGATAATCGCTTTATTACCGGCAAGTATTCCTGGGAATAGAATTCGTTTAGGTGCTGGATTAATTGCGGTAATTACTTTTGTTTGGAATCTGTTAATACTTTTGAGGTTTGACATTAATAATCCTAGCGTGCAGTTACAAGAATATCTGCCTTGGAATGAAACTCTTGGTTTAAGCTATCAATTGGGAATTGATGGAATATCAATATTAATGTTGTTGTTAAATAGTCTTCTCACCTGGATTGCTATTTACAGCAGTAATAAAGAAACCGAACGCCCTCGACTTTTTTATTCTTTAATTTTATTAGTCAGTGGTGGTGTTGCAGGTGCATTTGCAG
Source organism: Richelia sp. UBA3308 (assembly GCA_002361335.1). Lineage (GTDB taxonomy): Bacteria > Cyanobacteriota > Cyanobacteriia > Cyanobacteriales > Nostocaceae > Rivularia. The sequence continues at coordinate 8,959 of DESS01000048.1, read as the reverse complement.
CACAAAATTTATTACTATTTTTCCTGTTTTACGAATTGGAATTAATTCCGTTTTATCTATTAATTTCGATTTGGGGTGGAGAAAAACGTAGTTATGCGGCGATCAAATTCCTGATTTATACTGCGGTTTCTGGAGCTTTAATTTTAGCAAGCTTTTTGGGTATAGTTTGGCTTTCTGGTTCCTCTAGTTTCAGTTACGATGCTATTTCTACCCAAGCTTTATCGGCGACGCTACAATTTATTTTACTTGGGGGAATTATATTAGGGTTTGGCATCAAAATACCATTAATTCCTTTACATACATGGTTGCCCGATGCTTATGTGGAAGCAAACGCACCTGTTGCGATTCTTTTGGGTGGAGTTTTAGCGAAGTTGGGAACTTATGGGATTTTAAGGTTTGGATTGAGTTTATTTCCCGAAACTTGGAGTGCGATCGCACCTAGTTTAGCAATTTGGGGAGCAATCAGTGCTATGTATGGAGCCGTAACTGCGATCGCTCAGAAGGATATCAAACGTATGGTAGCCTATAGTTCTATAGGTCATATGGGTTATATACTTTTGGCAGCGGCGGCAAGTACACCTTTATCCATGGTTGGTGCCATCGCTCAAATGTTCAGTCATGGAATAATTTTAGCGATTCTTTTCCATTTAGTAGGAGTTGTAGAAACCAAAGTCGGAACTCGCGAATTAGATAAGCTTAATGGTTTAATGAGTCCAGTACGAGGTTTACCATTAATTAGCGCTTTACTTGTATTGGGTGGTATGGCTAGTGCTGGAATTCCGGGTATGACAGGGTTTGTCGCGGAGTTTCTGGCGTTTCAAGGTAGTTTTCCTGTGTTTCCGATTCAAACAATATTGTGTGTTGTTGCTACGGGTTTGACTGCAGTTTATTTTGTAATTCTGCTTAATCGTACCTGTTTTGGTAAACTCGACAATAATTTGGCTTATTATCCGGAAGTTTTTTGGAATGAGAAAATTCCAGGCATAATTTTAGCAGGTTTAATTATATTTTTGGGAGTACAACCTACTTGGTTGGTGCGTTGGAGTGAACCCACAACTACTGCAATTGTTGCAAATATTCCTGCTGTTGAAAAAACTGTAATTCCACAAGTTGCTTTGAAGAAAAATTAGAATTTACATCTTTATGCCCCCTTTTTTATGAGGGGGTGGGATTTATTAATTAATATAAAATCTGTTTGCATCGGAATTATATTTTCAAACGCAGAGGGGCGCAAAGGTATACGCAGAGGGACGCAGAGTTTTTTTAAGGAGCATGCTGAATAATTCTAATATTAACATTTATGAGGTACATTTAGACGGGCAGGGATGCCGTACCACAAAATTTTTAAAATATAGTACTCTACTCAAACTTTACCGAGTTACTGTATAACAACTAATAACTAATAACTAATAACTAATAACTAATAACTAAAATGGTACAAACACCAGATAAAATAACGGCAAAATTACCGCCATCAAATCATGAATTTGCCGAAGTTATTCATCGTTTGGAAGCAGGCGGTTCAATGTTACCGGATACGCCGGAAAATTTGATGCAAATTATTGGTATTTATAAAGCATATGCTGTACCAATGGATTTTTATTGGCGGGATTTACTTTATATTGCCGAAAGAGTATTTTTAAATCCTTTTTATTTTTTTAAATATTTCTTGCCCGAGGAGTATTTACAAAGACACAATCATTATGCTGGCGATGATGCTGATTTAAGAGTTTGGCGTGGAGAAGCGATCGCACATCCGGAACTTTTAGCATTTATTGAGAAAGGTGAAACTACTAAAATGCCAAAGTTATGGCATCATTTGTTTCACGACAGAATTAATATGGAATTTGCTGAAGCCTGTATGAGAGGAATGCTTTGGCATGGGAAAGATATGGGTTTAGGTAAATTTGATGATTATTTAGATACAGAAGAATATCGGGAAAATGCTGATAGAGCAATAAAAGCTTATTTTAAAGGCAATCCTGTAATGCAATTGCTTTATAAACTGTTCCCAGATATGTTTTTAGAACAATGTCGTCAAGCTTCTTATTATTCTAATTTGGGTTTATTTTGGGAAGTTATGGCACCAGTTTTCTTTGAAATGTCGGATATGTATGATGAAGGAAAACTGACAAGTGTGCCGGAAGCGATGGATTTTTTGGTAAATGGGATTTTTGCCGTTGCAAATCGTCCGATTTATCACCACGTTTATGTAGGGGATGAGTGTTACGAAGTTATTCCCAAATCAAAAGGTTTTACATGGTTAAATGAAGCGGCATTACCTTATGTAGAAGCAATATTTTATCGTACTGCTCCTTTCCGGGGTACAAAATCTTATAATGCCCAAGCAAGGCAAATACCTTCCGAACAAAAAGATTTTCACTATGGAATTCTTTATGCTGATGTATTTCCTGTAGGTACTGCTGGAATTCCCCCAACATTATTAATGCAGGATATGTTGCATTTTTTGCCACAATATTTAGTTGATTATTATCAACAATATTGTCGCGGTACAAATGATATGTTGATTCAATTAGGAATTACTTTTCAACGTTCAATGTACAATGTGACATCGGCAGTAATTCAAGCTTTACGTACCGCTACTTTGTATCCTTTAGATGATGAAAATGTCGAACATTTACAAGCGAATCGGGACTTTTTTGAAACTCAATTAAATCGGTTTACTCGTGCAGATTATGGCATGAGAAATGCAGCCAAGTTGAGAGATATTCAGCGGCAGGATTATCGGTAGATCCCCCCAACCCCCCTTGTTGAAGGGGGGCTTTTTTGAATAGCATAACTAATGTAGTGCGATAAATTAGTAAATATATAGAAAATAATCGAAGTTACAATATGGTTTGGACAATAGAAGAAGCTCAACAGAAATTAACTGAACTAATTAATGCTGCCAGTCTTGAACCTCAACTGATTTACAATCAAGAGCAACCTGTAGTAGCGATTGTAGAAGCTGAATTATTTCAGGAATTTCTTAGTTGGCATCAGCAGCGTCAAAAACCACCACTAGCGGATACATTCACACAATTACGTCAAATTTGTGATCAGGAAAACTATCAAATGGAAATAGACGAACGTCGAAATCGTTCTAATCCTTTTATAGACTAATAATATCAATGACTTTCCTTTGTGATACCAATATTATCAGTGAACTGGCACGCCCTAAACCTAATCTAGGAGTTATTAATTGGAGTACAAAAGTTTCATCAATTAATTTGAGTGTTATTACAGTCGAAGAAATTTATTATGGTTTAGCAGCTAAACCCAATGCAAGAATCGAACAATGGTTTGAACAATTTCTCGATCATTACTGTATTATCCTTCCTATTACAGTAGATATTGCAAAAATGTCCGGGTTAATACGAGGTAACTTAAGAAGCCAAGGAAAGCAACGCACTCAAGCAGATATTCTTATTGCTGCAACAGCTAAAATTCATAAACTTAGACTTGTTACTCGTAATATCCGTGATTTTGAAGGCTGTAATATACAAATTCTCAATCCTTTTACCTCTTCAAATCAATAATTTTAACAAAATATATTTTTTGTCATCTATTTTTAATTGTATTTGTCTGAATTATTTTTCAACATCAGTTAATTTTTCAAAATTTCTGGGAACTATAAAAATATAACCAAATATAAAAACTTTATAAACAATGAGTGATATTAATGAATTGCTTTATCCCTCACTAAGAGAATTAGTGCAGCAAATTAAAGCAATCAATCGCGCATGGAAAGTTGCGGGGGATTTATATGGAAAAGATTCACCTTTATCAACTTCATCGCGGGATTTAAAAAGCTGTTTGCAAGTGCGTTTGTTACGTAGTTATGCACCACAAAAGGTTTATTTAGCTATTGATAATCAAGCTGAAGATGATGAGCAATTATACGGCTTGAGATTGCGAGAATCTATAGATAAATACGACGATGCGGATCATATACCCGTAAGAGTAGCAAAACAGATTCTTACAACTTATGAAATAAAGAGATTTAGTCAAAAATAAACAAAATTATCACAAGGATGATGCTGTATGAATATAGCAGATATTTGGAATATTGTTTGGCAAGATACACCATTTCATTTTGCGATCGCAATTATTTTAGCTCTTGCCATAGTTATCGAAATTTTGATAACAGCTAAGTATTTACTTACAAGTAAAAAATCATACAGAAAGCTGCGAATAACACCTCGTAGCCCTCTAAGGTTTGTGACTGCTTTATGTACTTCAATTGGTGTATTAGGAACCTTTTACGGTATTCAACAGGGTTTGCAAGGTATAAATCTTGGTGATATTTCCAACTCTCAACAGCTAATGAATTCCAGTATCGAACTGCTGGGAAATATGAAAACAGCATTTTCAACTTCATTAATGGGTTTAGGCTCCGGTAGTTTATTTACTGTTCGCAGAAAAAGACGCACCAAAACGAGTAGTGATTGGTGAAATTGTCGGACAAATGAAGAAGAATAATATCAATGTCAAAGTCAATCCAGAAACCGGAGATGTCAGTATTCAAGAATCTATTTTATTTTCTCAAGGAAGTGCTGAATTAAAACCTAAAGGTAAAGCATTTTTGAAAAAATTTATTCCTATTTATAGCGGAGTTATTTTTTCTAAACCCGAATTTGCTACAGAAGTTAGTCGGGTAGTTGTGGAAGGACATACTAGTTCCGAAGGAAGTGAAGAAGTTAATTTACAACTGAGTTTAAAACGTTCTGCTTCGGTTGCTAAATATATCTTTTCTCAAATTAATTATTCAACTAAAAATAAATTGCAGCAAAAATTTTTAGCTGCTGGAAGAGGGGAAATTGAAGCTGATAAAACTCGTAATAATCCAGCAGACCGTAAAGTTATTTTTCGCTTACAATTCCGTAGTGATGAATTTATCGAAAAATATAGTAAAGATTCAACCTTATCAGAAAAACGTATTTATTTAAAACAAAAGCAATGAATTTTGACTTTCCAACACCTTCTTCAACTAAGAATTCTCAATTTACCCCTAAGCAGTTAGTGAAACTAGCTAATCAACAACCAAATATAAGAATACCTATTCCTACAGTTAACAGAGTTATAGAAGCTATTAAAAATAATCGCGTCCATGATTGACAATGACTTCCCTATAACTTGATTTATAAATTCATATCAAAAATTTACATTTTTTATTGATTCAAAATAATTCTTACCCCCAGCCAACCCAAAGGATAAGAATTATTACACAATAATTAAATAATCCTTTTAAGAGTATCAAAGAAATCTGGATAAGAAACCGATGCAGCTTCCGCACGATTAATGGTTGTTTCACCACGAGCATTTAAAGCCGCGATCGCCAAACTCATGGCAATCCGATGATCTGTAAAGCTGTCAAGTTCAACACCAGTAAGGGAAGTCCCGCCAGTGATTTCCATACCATCTGGTAATTCAGTTACCTGCGCTCCCATGGCGTTAAGTTGTTGTGCCATCACAGCAATGCGATCGCTCTCTTTAACTCGCAATTCAGCAGCATCCTTAATTACAGTTGTACCCTCGGCAAATACTGCCGCAACCGCTAAAATGGGAATTTCATCGATTAGTCTTGGTATGATATCTCCCTCAATGGTGCAGCCTTTAAGTTTCCCCGAACGAACCCTTAAATCAGCTACAGGTTCCCCTGCAACTTCCCTTTCGTTTTCTCGTGTAATATCAGCCCCCATCATCTCCAAAGCTTCTAAAACACCAGTGCGAGTGGGGTTAACACCGACATTTTCAATTAGTAACTCCGAATCTGATACAATTGCTCCAGCTACCAACCAAAAAGCTGCCGAACTTATATCTCCTGGTACAACTACGGTTTGTCCGTATAGTTTTACCGGACCATTAACGCTAACACTATTAGTTTGCGTATCAATATCTAACTTAGCGCCAAATGCTTGTAACATTCGTTCGCTATGATCCCGAGACAAGGCTGGTTCAGTTACGGTAGTTTTACCTTCAATTGATAAACCAGCCAGCAAGATGCAAGATTTCACTTGGGCAGAAGCTATGGGAGAATGGTAATGAATCGGTTTGAGGTTTTGTCCACAAACTGCCAAGGGTGCTTTAGAATTATTATCTCTTCCCCAAATTTGCGCTCCCATTTGTTGCAAAGGTTTAACAACACGAGACATCGGACGTGAACGTAAGGAATTATCTCCTGTAACGGTAAAAAAACGTCCCTCATGGGATGCCAAAATTCCTAACATCAGTCGCAACGTGGTACCAGAATTGCCAGCATCTAAGACATTAACAGGTTCGAGTAAATTGCCCAAACCAATACCTTTAACCCTTACCAATTCTGTATTTAATTCTGAAACTTCTGCCCCCATAGCTTGGAAACAGCTGGCAGTACTCCGGGGATCTTCTCCTAAAAGCAATCCTTCGATACGGGTTTCACCGCTCGCAAGTGCGCCCAACATCAACGCCCGATGGGAGATAGATTTATCACCAGGGACTCGAATCTTACCATTTAAAGATAGCCCCTCAACAGGTCGTCGAACAACCAACTTGTGGGGAAGGTTTTGTTTAGTTTCTACGGTTATAACAGAAGCGGACATTGTTGATAACTGGCGTGTGATTGTAGGGGAAATTATATATAAACAAAAGCTTAAAATAACTTCCTCGCCCTTTATCCTACCCCTAAATCAAAACACGATTACTTAAAATTAAACTTATTTATCCAATAGCTTCTCATCCCAATCTCTCCCATGCTGACTCATCAACGCAAACCGGTTTGCTTATCACTTATTTCAACAGATTTACCAGTCCAATCTGTTGTAGAAACAGCTGCTACTTTATATCAAAAGGATAGCCAGCGCTTTCATTTGTTAATGAATGCACCACCGATCAAAACTTGGCAAGAAGCAAAAGCGCAAAATTCGCAAAACACTTTCTCCTCAACCGCCAAAACTAATCGGAAAATCCCGGGAAGTCCAAGAATTTTATGGCTGGAAATATCCCCTTATAGAGTAACCATGACAATGCAAGGTAATCCACACTTGAGTTACCGTCACTTCTGGGAAAAAGGAGTTTACGGTATGAGTCGTTACTGGCTACCTAATGAATCCTTGCAAAATAACCACCCAATCCGTCTAAGAAATTTTACTCGTAATCTGACTTTGACTGGGCATCCTTTACCAGAACACCTACGGGTAGAATACGAATTATGGGCTAGAAAAGTTCAGCTAGGACATTACATCCTCAACTTAGAAATCCAGAATTAAATATTAGTAGTTAGTAGTTAGTAGTTAGTTGTTAGTATTTAGTTGTTAGTTAGTAGTTAGTGGTTAAGAGCAACAGAGGAACAGAGTGACGAATTGCTTTTTATCAACTATCAACTAACCACTATCAACTAACCACTATCAGTTAACCAAAATAATCTGGCTCGGAACCCGGTTTCCATTTAATATTGCAACCAATACTCGGCTTTTGTTCTTCCGTAAATGATTTACCCGCCAAAACACTATCTATAGCACTGCGTAAATCTTTACCTGTTACAGGTTTACCATTACTGGGACGACTATCATCCAATTGTCCGCGATAAAATAATTTACGCCGATCATCAAATAGGAAAAAATCAGGTGTACAAGCAGCAGTATAACTCTTTGCTGTTTCTTGGGTTTCGTCGTAACAAAAAGCAAACTTGAAATCTAATTCTGTCGCCATTTTTTTTAATAAATCTGGTGCATCATCGGCAAAATTTTCAACATCATTGGCACTAATAGCGACAATTCCTAAATCAGTTTGTAAATAATCTTTTCCTAATTGAGCTAATTCTGACTGTACGTGCTTTACAAACGGACAGTGACGACAAATAAACATTACCAACAAAGCTTTTTTATCAGTAAAAGTTGAGAGAGAAATAGTTTCTCCAGATACCACATCAGGTAGTTGAAAATCCGGAGCCTCTGTTCCCAAAGACAACATTGTTGAACCAGTTAAAGCCATAATTATTGTTACCCCTCCATTCCAAAAATATTCTTTTTCAGCTATTTTAAAGCATAGCCAATTCCCCATGCCCTTTCGGCCCAATTCGGGCATTCGGGCAT
>DESS01000048.1:0-774 GCA_002361335.1 Richelia sp. UBA3308 | reverse complement strand
ATTCCCCATGCCCAATTCCCAATATTATGAATCGATTTCGAGTAGAAGCGATCGCAAAAACACCCAATCCGCAGCAAGTTATTTATGCTGCTATGCACCAAGACTACACTGATAAATTTGTATACGATGAGCGCAACGAATTTCCATCAGAATCAAAATGTGGTGAAATTATAGTAAAACGTCTTTTAGCGGGAGAAAGAGGTCATTATGGACCTTTAGAACATCCTCAAATCGTGTTTAATTGCGGTTATTTTCCTCATAGTGTGATGCAACAAGCCCGTACTCATCGTATCAGTGTATCTTTTGACGTTCAATCTTTTAGATATACTTCAGACCAATTTCTCAAAGTCGCACAAGGGGAAAAAGATATTGAAGATGTTTTTTATCTACGTGCCGTAGGTCATTACACTAATCGTCAAGGCAAAAAATATTACTATTCACCAGAACAAAGAGAAGCCGATCTCAATTGGTGTATGGAAGCTGTTAAGCGATACAAAATCGATTTTGACAATGGTATTTCCGAAGAACATATTAGAGGGAAAATGCCATTTGATTATCGTCAGCATTTTATTGTTAGTTTTAATTTAAGGTCTTTAATGCATTTCTTAGATATGAGAAATAAAAAAGACGCTCAACTTGAAATTCAAAAACTTTGTGAATTGATGTTAGTTCACTTTGAAAACTGGGTTCCAGCCATAGCAGAATGGTACAAGTCTCATCGTTTGGGTAAAGCGAGATTAGCACCTTAATTAATGCCCGAATGCCCGAATGCCC
>DESS01000108.1 GCA_002361335.1 Richelia sp. UBA3308 | reverse complement strand
AATCGACTTCAAATTTATTCCCTGGTGAATCAAAAACTCTAGCGCGATAGAAATTGCGGCGTTGCTGATTGATGTATGAATTTGATTGAGGATATTCACAACCTTTGTAGAGACGCGATATATCGCGTCTCTACATTTAACTGCCCTGACCAAAAAATCGATCCCACAAAATAGTAAAGTAAAACTATCACACCATGCCCAATGCCCCATGCCCAATGCCCCATGCCCAATGCCCCATGCCCAATTCTAAATTCTAAATTCTAAATTCTAAATTCTAAATTCTTATGGATGCTTTTGCACCTCAACCTCCCGAATGGACACAATACGCGACTCATGCCGTTTCATTTTACTGTCCGAAATGTGGTTCAACTAGTCGCGAAGCCGAAAAAGTTTGGATAAATAGACGCTCTCCTGTAGTTACAGAAGACTATCGTCGCAAATGGCAAGAATTTTACTACTGTAATTGCGGTTATGTATGGTGGGCTTGGAGCATCGATCGTCCACCGGCAGATAATTAGTAATTGATAATTGATAATTGATAATTGATAATTGATAATTAAGACTTACGCAACTGACACAATTTTTTGTAGGGTGCTGTACTCTCGCAATAATTTGAAGGAAATAAATTAGTTTTGTCGCCTCACGCACCATCTGAGTGTTGTAAAAATCGTTGTCATTCCATTTCCTCACCCCGCCCGACCGGCACCCCTCTCCTTAGTAAGTAGAGGGTAGTCCAGTTCCCTCCCCTTAATAAGGGGAGGGTTAGGGTGGGGTCAAAAAAACTAAAAAACCTGCATCAGCAGGCTTTAAAAAAATATAATCCTATTTTTATCAGATGGAATTTTATCTTATTGTAGAGACGTAATACATTACGTCTCATCATATATCGCCTTTAATAATCAGAACTAACCAACATAAATAATTACCACTCAAACACGACTGAAAAACCCTCCGATGCTCAAATCGCTTCAATAATATTTATTTCAGTCGCAGTGGTCAATTTTTGTTGCGTAATACCATTTCTTTATAGAGATGCGCTGAACTCAGCCCACCTTACGGTGGGCTTTGTTTAGGTAGCCCCACTCTTCTAGAGTGAGGGCGATTAAGCGCAGCCTCCGCCCAGAATTGGTATAAGTCCTAATTAAGTCCTAATCATCAACTGATTTAGAACTTGAAGGTTGTACGTAGAGTACCTACGAAGATGTCGTCGTTGTTGCTGTCGTGCTCAGGATCGAAGATTACCATCAAACCAGGAGTGATGGAAATCTTGTCGTTAAGCTTCATCTTGTACAGACCTTCTAAGTGGTAAGAATTATTTGGATCTTCTTTAGCAACTACAGTATTATCACTTACTCTAGGAGACTGACCAAAGATTAGACCCAAGGTGTTACCCTTAGCACCAACATCTTTAAGACCTAAAGTAGCAGCCCAGTACTGGATAGTAGCGTTATCAACGCCGTTAATTTGGTCGTTGACATCGCTGATACCGTACCAACCACTTAAAATAGCCTTTTTGGTGAGCTTGTAGCTAGCTTGTACGCCGTAGTTGTTGCTGGTAAGACGATTGCCACCGAAGGGCTTATTAGCATTTAAACTACCTGTGCTACCTGAGGTTTTGCCATCTTGGTTGTAAGCATGAACGTAGGTTGCACCGATATTGAATTTCTTGCCGAGGTTGAATTCCAACTGACCTAACAAAGCGCCATTGTTAGCGAAAAGACCATTTCCAGTAGTAGGATCGTTGTTGCTGTCTGTAAAGTAAGCTACGTTTGCTACAACAGGAGACTTTTTACCACCGGCTGTAATTGTTATACCAGCATCACCACCAGCGATACGGTAGATGGGGCTGAAACGTCCGTAACGGGAGATAGCACCACCACCACTGCTCTTGAATACGGGGTTGAAGACGTTGATGTTGTCGTTGCTCTCACCGTTGTTAGCGTCAATCTTGACCTTAACACCCTTCATTGGCTTGAAGGTGTAGTTTAATTCGTCAAGTTCAAAATCGTTATCGGTGGTACCATCAAAGCCCAAACGAGTCATTTTGGTGCCTGTTGCACCACCGTCATCAAATTTAGGAGTGTTGCGAGCTTGTAAACGAACTCTCAACTTGTCCTTACCAGTGAAGCTACTATCGAAGCTTAAACGAACACGGTGAGATAGGATTACGTTGTCATCGATGTCTCCGCCACCAACTTTCTGATCACCAAAAGCACCAGAAGCTGCAATTACAGCTTCACCCTTCAATTTGGTGGTAGTAGAGAACTGGTTAGCTTCCAATTCTTCAACACGGAATTCCAAACCATCCATACGACCGCGAATGGTAGCCAATTCAGCAGCAAACTCTTCTTGCATGCGCTTCAAGGCTTCGATGTCTTCTTTGTTAACACCGTCAACTGCGATCGCGATTAATTCGTTAATGCGGTCTAAACAAGCGTTTAAACCAGCAGCGAATTCGTAACGGGTTAAAGCACGGTGACCACGGTAAGTGCTGTTAGGATAACCAGCAATACAACCGTAGCGCTCAACCAAAGACTGCAATGCTTGGAAAGCCCAGTCGGTGGGCTGTACGTCAGTAAACTGGGAAACGGATGTTACCTGACCAATTTTTGTTTCTTCAGATAGCTCGGCAACAGAAGTCATGCTTTCGGTTGCTTCACCAGCAAATGCGCTGTTAGCAGCCAAAAATGTTGCAGCGAGAACTACTGGACTAAATTTGAATGCGTTCCAGAAAAGCTTTGTCATTTTTTTTCTCTCACTCACACCTACCGTTTCAGCCACCATTAAACTACTCGTTTTTTCTTTTACGAATATTTGCCGGTGCCTGCTGTATTAAATTTAAATACAACACTGGTGGTTCAAACAAGTCTACTAATACACTTTTTCTATATTTCTTATTTTTATATCTGTTAGGTAATAGAAGTTTTTAGGTATATTAACGTTATTTCTGCCTTTCCAGTTTTATAGCAAAATTTTTCTATTTTGTTGGTATTTATTATTACAATGAATATTTATTATTGCAAATTTATTTTGGAATTTATTTTGGAATTTATTTTGATTTATTGTTGGAAGTTTATTTATAAATTTTTTTTTGCAAATTTATTTTATAATTTGATTTGGAATTTAATTTTTTAAAATGAATTTAAATGTCCCAGAGGCGATATATCGCTTCTGGGACAAAGTTTCTGGATATTCAACTCATCTAATTCTGGTGATTGAGGGGTAATATCAAGTCCGGCTAATTACTTACTATATAACCAAGACTTAA
>DESS01000110.1:7000-10121 GCA_002361335.1 Richelia sp. UBA3308 | reverse complement strand
GTTTGAGTATTTGCGATCGCATTTCCAATAGTAGGAGATTGGTAATTCGTAATTAATTTCCTCTTTGTTTTTTCTTCTTTTCTTTTGCCTCTTGCCTCTTGCCTCTTGCCTTCGTATACTAAAGCATATGTCGAATACGTCGTATCTTCACTCGGGCCGTAAAGGTTATAAATATTTTGAATCTGGGGATGGTTTTGTTCAAGTTGCTCTATTAAACTTTGCTGTAAAGCTTCTCCAGCTAGGTTAATAGTGTGAACTGAGTTGGGAATGGCTTTTAGTCGAGATAATTGTGCGATCGCACTTGGAACAGTATTAATTAAAGTAACTGAATCTGCTGTATTTAGGTAGGGAAGTTGTAAAGCATTTTCTGCTAGGATTACTTTTCCACCCCAGGATAATGGTACAAATAATTCAAAGACGGATAAGTCAAAACAAATGGAAGTTGATGCGAGTACTCCTGCAAGTTGTGTATCGGTGAACACATCCCGCGACCACTGAATTAGTGTTGTAGCGCTACGATGGGTAATTGCTACACCTTTGGGTTTTCCGGTGGAACCCGAAGTGTAAATAATATAAGCTAGATTTTCAGGTTCTATTTTTACATCAATACTCGTACTACTTTCCCCAGCTATTTGATTCCAGTCAGTTGTGAGATGAACAACATTTAAGGATTCAGAGTTGGGAATTTCAAATTCGGTATTCTGAATTAAAACAGATACCCCAGCATCTGCGAGCATATATGTTAATCGCTCTTGGGGATATGTTGGATCTAAAGGAACATAGGCTCCACCAGCTTTGAGAATACCCAATAATCCAATCACCATGTCTATACGACGTTCGACACAGATTCCGACTCGCTTTTCTGGTTTTATTCCTAGTTTGATTAAATAGCGAGCGAGTTGATTGGATCTAATATCTAACTCTTGATATGTAAGTTGTTGATTCTCCCATACAATTGCGATCGCATCGGGGGTTTTCTCAACTTGTGCAGCAAATAGCTGATGAATAGTAATTTGAGGATACTCAACAGTGCTTTGATTCCATTCAACAAGTAATTGCTGTTCTAATGTAGTTAATAAAGGAAAATTATACAGCTTCTGTTGAGGATTTGCAACTATCCCTTGTAACAAAATTTGCCAATGTCCAATCATGCGTTCGATGGTGCTGGCTGCGAATAAATCCCGGTTATATTCAAAACTACCAATTAACCCGTTTGCCGTTTCGCTCATGGATAGGGTTAAATCAAATTTAGCCGTACCGCTATCGCTAGTAATCGGACTCCAGCTTAAACCCTCTAACGTCAAAGCTTGGATAGGAGCATTTTGTAAAAGGAACATCACCTGAAATAAAGGTGTATAACTCAAAGAACGCACCAATTGCAATTCATCAACTAACTGCTCAAAAGGTAAGTCTTGATGAGCATAAGCACCTAATGCTGTATCTTTCACCCGTTGTAAAAGTTCGGTAAAACAGGGATTTCCCGATAAATCGCTGCGGAAAGCAAGGGTATTCGCAAAACAACCAATCAACCCTTCTAATTCAGTCCTTTGACGATTGGCGATCGCACTTCCAACTACAATATCTTCATTGCCACTATAGCGATATAATAAGGTTTGGAATGCAGCTAATAAGGTCATAAAAAGCGTACATCCCGATTTCTGACTCAACTGTTTTAAAGCTTGAGATAAATCATATGGTAATTCAAATTTAATACTTCCACCTCTTGCAGTTTGTATGGCAGGACGGGGATAATCTGTAGGTAATTCTAATAAATTGGGAGCATTTTTTAACTGAGAAAGCCAGTAATTTAACTGATGTTCTCGTAATTCTCCTTGGAACCAATTTTTTTGCCAAGCTGCAAAGTCAGCGTATTGAATTGGTAATTCTGATAGTGGAGAGGGTTGTTTTTGACGATAAGCTTGATAAATCAGAGCAATTTCTTTAATTAATACTCCCATTGACCAAGCATCAGCAATAATATGATGCAATGTGATGAGTATTATATGATTTTGAGAATTGAGATGTAGTAGTTTTACTCTTAATAAAGGAGGTTTATCGAGTTGAAAAGGTTGTTGTGCTTCTTCTCGTGCAATTTTTTCAATTTGTTGTGTTTGAACTATTTCTGTTGAATTATTTAAATCAATAATTGATAATTTAAATTCATCTATAGATGATAATTGAACGACAGGTTTTCCTTCAACAGTGAGAAAAGCAGTACGTAAAACTTCGTGACGATTAATAATTTCTTGAAAACTGCGTTCCAGTATTAAGATATCAAGTTCACCGCTAATTTGTATCGCAGCCGGAATATTATAAAAAGGACTTTCCGGTTCCAGTTGAGATAAAAACCACTGACGCTGTTGAGCAAAAGAAATCGGTAATTGTTCTTGACGTTCAATTTTCTCAATTTTGGGTTGTGATAATTCCGATTTATTGATATTGGATTTATTTATAGAAATAGTTTCAGCTATTCCAGCAATTGTAGGATTTTCAAATAATTTTATTAAAGGTAATTCTACAGCGAATACTTCCCGAATCTGAGAAATAATACGAGTCGCAAGTAGAGAATGTCCGCCGATTTTAAAGAAATTATCATCAACACTAATTTTTTCAACTCCCAGAATTTCCGACCAAATATTTACTAAAATTTCTTCAACAGGATTACGAGGGGCAACAAAATTCCTTTGTTCTTGGATATGATTTTTTTCTGGATTTGGTAAAGCTTTTCTATCAACTTTACGATTTGGTGTCAGAGGGAATTCTTCTAAAATAATATAGCTAGAAGGAATCATATAACCAGGTAACTTACCCTGTAAAAATTGCCATAATTCAGTTTGAGATATATCTGATGATGAAACCACATAAGCAATCAATTTTTCATCATCATTATTTTTATATAACGTCACCACCCCTTGTTTTACCGATGGATGTTGCATTAAAACCGATTCAATTTCCCCTAACTCAATCCGAAAACCCCGTAACTTAACCTGATAATCAATTCTTCCTAAATATTCTAAATTTCCATCGGGTAAATAGCGTACTAAATCACCTGTTTTATATAATTTGGGCATGGGGCATTGGGCATGGGGCATTGGGCTTTCTTCCTCTTCCCTTCTGCCTT
>DESS01000110.1:0-6933 GCA_002361335.1 Richelia sp. UBA3308 | reverse complement strand
GGTTTATTTAAATAACATGAAGCTAAACCAGCACCACCAATATATAACTGTCCCGGAACACCAATTGGAACTGGTTGTAAATAATCATTTAAAACGTAAAACTGAGTATTATTAATTGGTTTACCAATTGGAACAATTGTAGAGACGCGATATATCGCGTCTTTCTGATGTATTTTGGAGACGCGATATATCGCGTCTCTACATTCAGCAACAGATGACCAAATAGTAGCTTCCGTCGGACCATATAAATTCCATACTTCTTTACTGCGTTTAAGTAATTCTTCTGCAATATTTATATCTAAAGCTTCACCACCACAAAGAATTTTTAATTGTTGATTTCCTTCCCATCCTGCTGTTAACAATAACCTCCAAGTAGCAGGAGTTGCTTGCATTATTGTTACTTGATTATCTGCTAAACTTTGCTTTAAAAGCGTTCCATCAGTCGCAGTTTCTCTACTAGCAATAATTAAACGCGCACCTGTAATTAAAGGTAAATATAATTCTAATCCAGCAATATCAAAAGATAACGTTGTCACCGACAGTAAAATATCATTTGATGTAATTCCTGGCTTATTCTGCATTGATTCGAGACAGTTAATCAAAGCAGAATGCAAAATTTGTACACCTTTTGGTTTACCCGTGGAACCGGAAGTGTAGATAATATAAGCTAATCCCCCCAACCCCCCGATGCGTTGGGGGCTACTTGTTGATTGTTTTTCAATTGATTCCCAATCATTATCGAGATTAATAACCTCACCCCGATAAAGCTGTGCTTTATCACCCCTCTCCTTGTCAAGGAGAGGGGTTGTAGATTCTGTTCCCCTTTCCTTAATAAGGAGAGGGGTTAGGGGTGAGGTTTTTGAATCCATGACTAAAAAATCCACCCCCGAATCTTCAACCATAAACCTCAAACGTTCTTCGGGAAAAGCTGGATCTAAAGGAATATAAGTCCCACCAGCTTTGAGAATACCTAGCAAACCCACGAGCATTTTCTCAGAACGTTCTAAACAAATTCCCACCCGTGTTTCTGCTTCTACACCAAGCGATTTTAAATAATTAGCAAGTTGATTTGCTTTTTCGTTTAACTCTTTATATGTAAACTGTTGCGATTCAAAAACAATTGCAATTTTATCCGGTGTTTTCTGAGCTTGTGCTTCAAATAATTGATGAATACAAAGCTCCGAATAATCACAACTCGTATCGTTCCATTCAACCAGTAATTGCTGTTCTTCTGGGGGTGTTAATAAAGGTAGTTGGCAAATATTTTGTTCTGGATTAGCAACAATTGCTGTTAAAAGGGTTTGAAAATGACCGATAATTCTTTCGATTGTCCCTACAGCAAATAAATCGGTATTGTATTCAAAAATCCCCGTCAAACCCGAAGCTGTTTCGTACATATCCAGACTCAAATCAAATCTGGAGGTTTCATGTTCTGGTTCAAGATATTTTAATGATAATCCAGATAAATCTATTGTCTGTGTAGGTGTGTTATGAAGAATGAACATCACCTGAAACAGCGGATTATAGCTAAGATTTCTTTCTGGTTGTAGTTGTTCTACTAAATACTCGTAGGGTAAATCTTGATTAGCATATGCGTTTAAGGTGACTTCTCGAACTTGTTGGAGGAAGTTAGTAAAGCTGGGATTACCTGATAAATTGGTACGAAAAATGAGGTTATTAACAAATAAACCAATTAAATTGCTAATTTCAGCGCGATTTTCTCGATTTGTAATTGTAGAACCAATTAATATATCTTCTTGATTACTGTAGCGATAAAGTAATATTTTAAATGCAGCTAACAAGGTCATGAATAGTGTCGTATTTTGACCTTGACTGAGATTTTTCAGAGCCTTTGATAAGTCTTGGGAAAGAGTGAAAAATTCTCTAGCACCACGAAATCTTTGTACGAGGGGACGAGGATAATTGGTAGGTAGAGTTAATAAAGGTGGATAATTAGCTAAGTTTTTTTGCCAGTATTCCAGTTGAACTGTACGTTTTTCACTTTTCAACCATTCTTGTTCCCAAGTTGCATAATCACCATATTGAACAGGTAATTCCGGTAATTGTAATGTTTCTCTTTTGTTTGAAGATTGATTAGTTAAAGATTGATATATAACTGCTAGTTCTCGGATTAATAATCGCATCGAAAAATAATCCGAGATAATGTGATGCATGGTAAATAACAACACATATTCTTTGGAATTTAATTTAATTAATTTTGTTCGGAATAAAGGAATTTGAGATAAATTAAATGGTTGTGTAGCTGTTTCTTTTATTAACTGTTTTACCTGTTGTTCTTGCTGCTTGATTGGTAGTGCTTGTAAGTCAATTAGAGAAAATTTTAATTGTTTTTGTAAGTTTAATGGGGGATAAACTTGTTGTATCGGCTCATCTTTTTCTATGATAAAGCTGGAGCGTAATATTTCATGACGCTGAATTATTTGATTGAGACTTTGTTCTAAAGCAATAATATTAAGATAACCAGTTAAATGTAAAGCTGCGGGAATATTGTACGCTGATGATGACCGTTGCAGTTTATCGAGAAACCACAGTCTTTTTTGAGCAAAGGATAGGGGAAAATTTTGGGGTTGATTGGCTTTTTCTTCGAGGAGTTTTGCTAGTAATTGACGTTTTTGTTCTGGAGTCAGATTTTCTAGAGAATCTTTGGACATTTTAATACTTTCAATTTTTTAATAACAATAGTTCTTCACAATCAACCAAACTTATAAATACAACTCGCAATTACTCCCTTCCCGGTACCAGCTACTGATGGAGGGAGTGAATATTAATGATTAAAGGTAGTAATCATTACATTCTTAGTCTAATAAAGCTTTTTAAGGTAATTTCAGCATATTAATTAATGCTGGGGAAGTAGTCAAGAAAATTATTTTAGAAATTAGAACAATTGGTAATATGTTGTCATAAATTCATTTTTAATGATTTTTTAAAATCAATTTTTTCTAGTTATAATTACTTAGTTTGTTTGCTTACTAATTCTAATTTGTTCCAGTCTTTAACAATTATTTTTCCGCCTCTTTTATAGATTACTATTCCCTTGAGTTTTTGAAACAAACGGACGCATTCTTCATAAGTAATACCAATACTGCGAGCAATTTGATATAATGGTAATTTAATATTTAAACAATCTCCTTCTGTTTCTGTATGAGTACCATCGCGATGGCGATAATATTGAATTAATCTCACTAAACGCACCATTGCTCGTTCGGAAATTAGTCCGTGTACTGTATTGTGGAGTTGTTGTAATCTTTGGTTAAATACTTCTAGTATTTTTAAACTAATTTCTGGCGATTGAGCAATTACTTTTAATAAAGCTTCGCGGTCGATTGTTAATATGTGTGAATTTACTTGACAGATTACCGTTGCAGGAGAAATACCAAAACGTAATACCGTTTCTTTGCCATTGGCAGCAGTTTTTTTAATTTCCAGTCTTCCTACGATTAAAGCATGAAGTTGTTGAGGAAGGCCATCGCCTTCATGCATGACTATTTCATTTTGTTGATATTCTCGAACATAACTATAGGGAACAAGACTTTCTAGTTGTGCTGTAGCTAAATCTTGAAAGATAGAAATTTGTTTTAATTGAGCAATTGATGAACAACCTTTAACAATCATTACTTGCAAAACACTTTTTATAATAACTAAACAAAAGTTTATAACAAAAGTTTACGCTCAAATATGAGCTACCTCAAAGACGAAATTAAAACTTGATGTCAAAGTAAGAATATCGAGTTTGGATATAACTCATGACGACTACTATTAATTTTGCCACCGCTCCAGATGAAGGTTACGAAGGAACAGTTAAAATTTTCTGGAATGTTTTAAGTAATCCTAATTTACGTCAAAGAGTCTTACAAATGCGCCGTAACTTTCAAAAGCAGCGTCATAATATTGGCTACATCGTCTTTTGGGCAAAGGTTTTAACAGTTAACAGTGAACAATAACTAATAACTGATAACTCATTACGGTCATTTATTGAAATAAATAGGAGTTTGTAAAATTATGAATACTGCAATCCCATCATCCAACAATTCTTTTAATTCTACTTTCCAAGATTTCATTGAATACCCAAAAAGTGGCATTCTCAGTAAAGTTTTATTGAAAGATAATAATATCCAATACACCTTATTTTGTTTAGCAGCAGGTACGGAAATTGACGAACATACTTCCACTCGTAACGCTGTAATCACAGTAGTGGAAGGAGCAGGAAACCTCAATTTAGAAGGAAAAGATATTCCTTTAGTACCAGGAGTATTTATTTTTATGCACGCTAATGCTCCTCATGCATTGCAAGCAAAAGAAAATCTAGCATTTGTCCTTACTTTATCCGAACATGTTTCAGCAAAGAAGAAAATTAGCCAGCAAACTATTGATATCGTCAAATCTACTGCTCCTATTTTGAAAAAACAGGGTGAAAAAATCACTACTCGGATGTACGAAATTATGTTTCAAAAGCATCCAGAAGTGAAAGCACAGTTTGATATGTCCGCACAAGCGAATGGTACTCAACCAGCAAAACTTGCTACCGCAGTTTATAGTTATGCGACTCATATCGATGATAATAAAGCATTAAAAGCAATGGTAGAGAAGATTGCTCATCGTCACGTACAAACCCACGTTTTACCTGAACAATATCCCATTGTTGGGGAATGTTTACTGCAAGCAATGAAAGATGTTTTGGGAAACCTAGCAACTGAAGAAGTAATCAAAGCGTGGACAGAAGCTTATCAATTATTAGCCGAGATTTTTATCAATCAAGAACAGCAAATCTATGAAAGCGTTTCTAATTAGTTATTAATTAGAAAAACTAATAACTAAACTTGATTTCAGTTGAGACTGGGCAACCACAAACCGTGAAAGGTAACGGGTAACATTACGGGTAGAATTACCTCCCCAATGGGCCCGGATTCGATACATTCGGGATCTAGAATAACAACCCTTGATTGCTGTAATGTTCGGTCGGCTACCACAGTAACTATCCAACCTTTGGTTTCTGTTCCAGGTATAAAAATTGGTTCGCCGGGAATCTGTCCGGGTTCTGGTTGCCAAAAACTAGAAGTACCGCGCTGCAAGTCAAGCTTGCGAATACCAACTTTGGCATTAAAGCTAAAAGCTGAATCCGTAGCTAAGAAGTAAATATTGTTAACTTTAGCACCAAGGCTTTGGTTTTCTAAAGCAGGAAACTCAACTGACCAATCGTCTAACTGCTCTTGGATGACAGAACCCCGATGGGGATCAATTTTCAACTTCACAAGTACTCCTCTCTCTTGAAACTCCCCAGAGCTTCTAAATTTTCGAGCCGCACAAGTACTCATACCCAAAGGCGAACGGGGATATCGACAGAGCAAAACCACAATGGTTCCGTCTGCTTCTTCATATGCTCCAGCAGTATGTAGAAAGAAAAACCCTTCTGTTTCAATCCATCGCACTGACATTTCCCCATATCCTTTTCTAGACCAATACCCGATACGAGTTGGTCGCTCTGGATGCCACCGGAAAGTTCCTACACCTTTGACTATATCAACGATAGAAAAACTCATGGGTATATCAAGGGCGATCGCATAGTTTTTTGTGACCGCGAAATCATGAATAAAACTCATTTGCTCCATTGGTATTGGACAAACACGAGCAACATCTGAGGAAGGATCTATGACGTAGTAAAACCAATATGGTGGTAGTAAAGATGTCCCTATTCCCAAAAGCTCTCCGGTACGATCGTCAATCTTGGGGTGAGCGCAGAAGCCCAGGGCATGACGAGGCACTTTTGTACCAAAATCGACTTTGCCGATAGTTTCTAACTCTGGAGTCACCCCATAGGGAAATCCGCCATCCCAAAGAGCTAGCAACTTATTATTGTGCCATTCGATATTCGTATTTGCAACATTAGCAAACGGTGAAAAATCAGAAATACGCCCTTGATGGTTTTGCCACCACCTACGGATAATATCTTTACTATCTGAGGAAATAAAATACCGTGCAAATCGGATGAATTGTCCGAGTAAGTCTGGTTGTCCAACCCCAGAAAAAACAACTCTACCCGCTTGCCGTTCCGTCATATATGCTTGAGTCTGAACCCAGCGATTTCTGTACTCTAGAGGTTTGCCTTCACGAAATGATATCGAATGGATCATTCCATGACCATCAAAGAAGTGACTAGTACAAGGAGTTGGGTATAGAGCATTCGGTCCAATGCGATACAAGGTTCCCGATAAACACGGTGGAATATAACCCTTAACTTCTAGTGCCCCAGTTGTGATTTCCTTTACTAAAGGACGAAAGAGATCCCACAAAACCTACTTCTTCCTACTTACAGATTTTTTCATCTATTGACCAAAAATAATTGGTAATTAATAAATTGATTTATGCCTACCCCCTGAAGGAGGTAGGCTTTGGCTGTATATTATATTACTTTAAAGTGCCTTATCCTACAGCAGATACTTGTCCTTACTGAACTATTCGGGTAATTTAGTTTTCTCAAGAAACAGGTGCAGTCTCTGTATCCGCTTGAGTTTTCACTCTTGCAATTGAGAAAACCAACAGACCAAATACAGGTTTAGCTAATAAATCAGCAATGGTATATCCAACTTGAACTCCAATGCTTGCTGTTGTGCTTGCAATACCTAATTCAGGAAGTAAGTAGGCAATTGGGTAAACACCCCAAGACAATAATAGAAGCAGACGCATTGTTCCGAGCAATGATTTGACTTCTGCAACCTGATTGTCAATAAGTTTACCCAGTTCTATCCAGAGTACATAGAGGATATAAATAAAAGGAACAGTACTTATTGCACCCCAGATAGCACGAGTAGTTATGTCGTCTGAAATTTCACCAACATAACCTGTAGCAAGCATCAGTACAGATGCTATAACTAACTTTACATACAATGACTTAGCCACTTCTTTAGGTAAAGCCAG